>JAIECC010000424.1 GCA_029068665.1 Lachnospiraceae bacterium | reverse complement strand
CTTATAAAGTATATAGTCTGCATCCGATAATGGGTGACTATGGAATAGAATTCGGAAAAGAGATATGGATATATAATTGGGAATCATTTGGCAACAGATGATTCTTTTTTATTCGTAAGAAAGGAGAATGTGAACATGTATGCAGAAAAGAATATGAAAAATCCAAGGGCATATTTATATGTGTTCAAGACACAGATTCAGAAGACTCTGGCTTACCGCTTTGATGTTTATGGAAACATTGTGATGCAGTGTATTATCATGTTCGCCACAGCTTTTTTCTGGAAAGCATTATATCGGGAAGCAGATACCGTTCAGGGCGTGAATGTGGAAAGTATGCTGGTCTATACGGTGATTTCCTCTATGATGTCAGTAGTATTGATGACAAATGTAGAACGCCGGGTCATGAACAGTGTGGAAAAGGGAACCGTTGCAACGGATATGCTGAAACCGATTTCTCTATTTGGAATCTATTTCTTTGAAGATTTAGGAACGATTGCGGCACTGATTTTTCAGAATATGCTGCCGATTTTCCTGATTGGCAGTCTTTGCATTCAATTTCCCACACCAGCCAGTTTTTATTCGTTTTGTTTGTTTCTGGTTAGTCTGTTGATGGCATTTTTGATTAACTGGCTGTTAGCAGCCTGCTTTTCCATGTGGGCATTTACTGCGATTAATATGGACCCGATGATACAGGTCAAGAAGCATTTGATCCGTTTGCTTTCCGGCAGTATCATACCTATGTGGTTTTTTCCGGAATGGCTGGCAAAGATATTGAATTTTCTGCCCTTTGTATATATCTATCAGTTACCGTTGGATATATATATTGGTAAATATGACCAGGCAGTGCTTTATCCCAGATTAGGCATACAGTTTGGCTGGATTTGTATACTGTTTCTTTTATTTATGGTACTTCAGACTCAGGTAACCAAAAAGGTAATGGTACAAGGGGGCTGACAGAGCAGATGGAGGAACGCGGTCACAGGTTGAACGATATAGAAGGAGGAACACTATGCTGAATGTAATCCGGCATTATGGAAGAGTAACCTTTGAATATTTGAAAATCAGTATTTTAACTGCTATGGAATACCCGGCGAATCTGTTGGGCTGGCTGTTATCCAATCCCATTCAGTTTATTGTAGGATTTGCAACGATAAAATTCGTGGTGGCTGAGTTTGGGACCATACAGGGGTGGAATTATGGGCAGCTGGCTTTTCTATATGGACTGTCCATTATTTCCCATGCCTTATCCATGATTTTTTTTGTACAGGGCTGGTTTATGGGCTTTTATGTGATTGAAGGGGAATTTGACCGCTATATGCTGCGGCCTATGAGCGTACTCTATCAGTTCTTTTTTACCAGTTTCAATTTAATTGGCATTACAGATCTGATACCGGGAATCTGTGTATTTGTATATGGCTGTGCCATGATTTCCTTTTCCTGGAGTTTCTATCATGTGGCGGCTATCCTGTCCCTTTTGGCAGGTGCCACGCTGATTCGGGGTGGTATTTATCTGATGATTGGCAGCACCTCTTTCTGGACCAAAAGCAGCAGCGATTTTGGGGCCTATACTCAGGAATTATTTGACAAAACAACCATGTATCCCCTTAGCATGTATCCGGAAAGCATACAATTCATATTGACCTATCTGATTCCCATTGGCTGGGTAAGCTTTTATCCCATTGCAGAGTTGATAGGTATTCCCAATGGGCGGTTTACCTGGAACGGAGCAGTCTGGATGACGTTGGCAGTGGGGATTCTGGTATTCATAATAGCAGCACTTTTTTTCTATAGAGGTTTGAGAAAATACGAAAGTGCCGGACATTAGGAGGTGGAACCATATGGCAGTAATAGAAGTAAAGCATTTGACAAAGGAATATCATATTACGAAAAAGGGCAAGGGACTAAAAGGTGCTCTTCGGAATTTAGTCATAAATGAAAAGCAGACCATTCATGCAGTAAGTGATTTGAATTTCACTATTGAGAAGGGGGAGATTGTTGCTTTTATTGGTCCCAATGGTGCCGGAAAGAGTACCACAGTAAAAATGATGTCCGGTATCCTGACACCGACCAGCGGTGAGGTTTTGGTCAATGGCAGGAATGCACAAAAGAATCGAAAGACGGTTGTTCGGGATTTGGGCGTGGTATTCGGACAGCGCAGTCAGTTAAACTGGGATTTGCGGTTGGGAGAAAGTTTCGAACTGTTGCGGCATATTTATCAGATTGATGCAGCTGTATATAAGGAGAATCTGGATATTATGAACCAGATACTGGGAATCAATGAGATTATTGATATTCCGGTACGGCAGCTTTCTTTAGGGCAGCGTATGCGGGGAGATTTAGTAGCAGCAATGCTTCATTCACCGTCTGTTTTATTTTTGGATGAGCCAACTATCGGACTGGATGTAGAGGGAAAATATGCAATCCGGAAGTTTATCCGGGAAATCAACCAGGTGAAGAAAACGACGATTATTTTAACCACCCATGATTTGGGTGATATTCAGGAATTATGTGAGCGGCTGATTATTATTAATCATGGCAGGCTGGTGGAGGATGGAGCATTGACGGAAATGGTGGACCGGATTGCTCCATATAAGACCCTGGCAGTAGAGTTATATGACGATCATGCAGTGGAACATGAGAAAGCGGAATTGTTCTTTCATGAAGGCAATATTGCAAAATATCGGTTCCGGAAGGATAGCATTACGGCGGCCCAGCTGATTCAGGAGCTTTCCACACAGGCTGCTATTAAGGATGTAACCATTGAAGAGGCAAGCATTGATGATATCATACGAATTGCGTATCATCAGTGATAAGTAAGCACAGATAGTACAAAACACCCCTGGATAACCCAGGGGTGTTCGACTTTTCAAAGATTTCTGAAAATGATTCGGTTGTCAGAATTAGATTAGGGACTGATATAATTCTGTGATTTCCTCTACACTGGTATCTCTTGGGTTTCCCGGACGGCAGGCATCATCAAATGCAGATTGCGCCAGAAATGGAATATCCTCTGCTTTCACAATGTCCTTAAGATTCTCAGCAATTCCAACATCCTTGGATAATTGACGGACTGCATTGACTGCTGCGGTTCTGGCATCTTCAATAGACATGGCATCTACATCCTTTACTCCCATGACACGGGCAATTTCCCGGTATTTTTCTCCGGTAGCGGGAGCATTATATTCCATAACTGTTGGAAGAATAATGGCATTGGCAATTCCATGAGGAGTATCGTATAAGGCACCCAAAGGATGTGCCATAGAATGGACAATTCCCAGACCTACATTGGAAAAGCCCATGCCTGCAACGTATTGTCCAAGTGCCATACCTTCCCGTCCTTCCGGTGTATTATCTACCGCGCCCCTCAGATGCTTTGCTATGATTTCAATGGCCTTTAAGTGGAACATATCACTTAATTCCCAGGCACCTTTGGTGATATAGCCTTCAATGGCATGAGTCAGAGCATCCATACCGGTTGCGGCTGTTAAGCCCTTTGGCATAGAACTCATCATATCCGGATCCACAATGGCAACAATTGGTATGTCATGAACATCAACACAAACCATTTTACGGTTCTTTTCTACATCGGTAATTACATAATTGATGGTGACTTCAGCGGCAGTTCCTGCTGTTGTTGGGACTGCAATAATTGGAACACATTTATTTTTGGTAGGTGCCACGCCTTCTAGGCTGCGAATGTCAGCAAATTCCGGATTTTTAATAACAATGCCGATTGCCTTTGCGGTATCCATGGAAGAGCCGCCGCCTATGGCAACGATACAATCTGCTCCGGACGCTTTGAAAGCAGCAACACCGGTCTGGACATTTTCAATGGTTGGATTCGGTTTGATTTCAGAATAAATCTCATATGCAATTTTTGCTCCTTCCAGAATATCTGTTACTTTTTTGGTGACTCCAAACTGAATCAGGTCCGGATCAGAGCAGACGAACGCTTTTTGAAAGCCCCGACCGGTAATTTCTTCCGGAATTGCCTGAATTGCCCCTGCTCCATGATAGCTTGTTTCATTTAATACGAATCTGTTTGCCATAAAATACCTCCTGCTTTTTTGCTAAATTTACACGATTGATATGCACACCTTTATTTTATCAGAAAATATAAAGGATAGACCGGGAATTTATCGCAAAATTCATTGCTATTATTGATAATCTGATTTATTATTAAGATTAATAGATTTAATAAGCTGCTTACGGAAACGCAGTTATGAAAGGGGAAGAGTTGGATGAAGCGAAGGAAGTGGATAAAAACAACTATGGCATTGCTGCTCAGCATGAATCTGCTTATAGTGCATGCTATGGCAGCAGAACCGGGAATAATGCAGGAGAATGCAGTACTGGATATTGGAGAAAGTGTGCAGGAAAATGCAAGCGGAAACTATAGTTTACTAACGAATTTAAGCATTTCAGGAACCTATAATTATGATATGGCATATGAGGTACTTACCCTGGTAAATCAGCAGCGGCAGGCAGCAGGTCTTCATCCTTTGTCCATGGATCAGGAATTATTAAATGCCGCAATGCTTCGTGCTGCTGAGAATTGTTTGTATTTCGGGCATGAACGTCCGGATGGCACCAGTTGTTTTACAGCCTCTGCTAAAATGTCAGGTGAAAATGTAGCAGCAGGTTCCGGAACTGCAAGTGCAGTTATGGATAACTGGATGAATTCTTCGGGTCATCGGGCTAATATTCTGGGAAGTAGTTATAACAGCATTGGTATAGGATGTTTTATTCAGAATGGAGTACCATATTGGGTGCAGGTCTTTGGAACGGGTGCAGCAACAACGGCAGTAAGACTGGAAAATCAGGCAGTAACAGAAACCATTCAAGTGTCTTGCGAATTGTTAGAGGGTGCAACCTTTCGATTACTTCCGTCTGATTATTCCTATGGAAAGGGTGAAAAATTAACTTTAGTTCCGGGTATTGATAATCTGGGTTGGAGTTATGTTTATTGTCAGTTAGCACCATCAGCATTCCAGTGGAGTTCAGATCATGCCAGGATTACAGTAAATAGTAATGGTGTGGTAACGCTTGGTGGCTATGGCAGCTTTACGATTACTGCAAAATTTAAGAGCAGTCCGTATACAGAAATAAAATTCAACGGGAATTGCAATTCAGAAGCAAATAAAACCAGAATGTTTGTAGAGCGATTGTATGAAACCTGTCTGGGCAGAGATTCGGAAGTAGATGGCTTGGATTACTGGACGGCAGAATTATCATCTAACCGCCAAAGTGGTGCAGCAGTTGGATATGGATTTGTATTTAGCGATGAATATAAGAACAAACATACTACAGATTCTGATTTTATAGAAATGCTGTATCAGGTCTTTATGGACAGACCATCAGATGCAGGTGGTAAGGCTTACTGGATGAATCTTCTGCAGCAAGGTGTATCAAGAGAATATGTATTTGCAGGCTTTGCACATTCTCAGGAGTATACCTCGATTTGCAGTTCTTATGGAATTACCCGGGGAACGGTAACACTTTCACAGCCGCGGGACAAGAATCCGAATCTGACAGCCTTTGTGAATCGAATCTATACAGAGGCCATGGGACGAACTGGAGAAGCAGACGGCTTGAATTACTGGTGTCAAAGTATCCAGGCAGGAGATAACCCGGTTCGGGTAGCTGAATCTTTTATCAATTCCGAAGAATTTCGAAATAAACGTTTAAATAATACGGAATATATAAAGGTTTTGTATCGGACCTTTATGGGACGGGAGGCAGATCAAAGTGGTTTGAATTATTGGCTGGCACGACTGAATAGTGGAGAAAGCCGGGAAGCAGTTTTGAAAAGCTTTGCAGGCTGTCCGGAAT
>JAIECC010000423.1 GCA_029068665.1 Lachnospiraceae bacterium | reverse complement strand
AATTAAGCAGTCTGATACCTTAAATATGTTTATTAATATATGGTATAAGAAATGTCTTTGAGAATAAAGGGAAAAAGGGAAGGAAATAGATAAATATAAAAAGAAGGGATAAGTTTATGAGATTAGCTGTGATTCTGACAGGGGGAACCATTGGGAGTAAAATACAGGAGGGCGGGTGGATTTCGCCTAAGGGGGAAACTCCATATGAGATAATCGGGCGATTCAAAAAGCAATATCCGGTGAAGGCTGCAAAGATACAATTTGACTGTTTTATGCCATATAAAATATTAAGTGAGAATCTGAATGGCACATATCTGGAGCTGTTGATAGAGCAGGTTCAAGCATGTGTGGCAGAAGGCAGCTATGAAGGTATCCTGATTTGCCATGGAACCGATACATTGCAATATACTGCGGCCATATTGGACTATGTATTTTCGGATTGCAGTACGCCGATTGCTCTGGTATCCAGTAATTATCCCTTAGAAGATTCCAGGGCAAATGGATTGATGAACTTTTATTATGCAATCGAAACTTTGTCAAAGAAAGTGACAGGAACAGTGGTTGTTTATCGGAATTCCGATGGCAGAACCTATGTACACAGAGGGACCCGGCTGCTGGCACATCAGACCTTTGAAGATAATTTATACAGTATCCGGCAGTCCTATATTGGTGTCTATGATGAAAAGGGGAACTGGACATATGCTGGTGATGAGGAAAGAACGGATCCGGTTCCATATAATGGCCTGAAACAGCCGGATACAATCTGTTGGATTCGGGCATATCCGGGATTGATCTATCCGGAATTAAAGCCGGAAACGAAAGCAGTGATACTGGAAAGCTATCATTCAGGAACCATAGGGATTGATGAATCGCTGAAAGCATTTACCACAAAAGCAAAGGCTCTTCAGATACCTGTATATCTGGTGGGAGCAGTATCTGACAGAGAAGGTTATGAAACCATGAAGAACTATAAAGAAATGGGGATTCAGGTAATTGCAAATGAGGCACCCATTGCCGTGTATTGTCGCCTTTGGCTGGAGCTTTGACCCTTGCAGAAATGATGTATGGGTGATATGATGATTGGTATAAATCGAAAGGGGACTGCGGATGCAGGGGAATGAGCAGATTCCGGGCGCAGATGTACGCTGGAAGCAGTATCGGAATCATATGACAGAATATATTCTGAAGGATTGCAGGGATACAGACAGGATTCTGATTCTTGGAGCAGGGGGCTGTGATGATATTGACCTTGCTGCAGTGGCAGAGCGTACCGCTCTGGTCTGTCTGGCAGATGTGAATCGGGATGCCATGGAAACAGCAGTAGGAAGGCTTCAAAGTGTAAGACCGGATCTGCAATCCAGGATTTTTGTCATTGAAACGGATTTTCTTCCTATTTCAGAAGAAGAATATGAGGAATATGATAAGGCATGCCGGCAGGGAATAGAGATGCTGGAGCAGTGGTGGGCGCAGCATTATATCCAAGGGAATGCAGACCCAAAGCGGCAGGATGCCAAATCCTCCGGTGAATGGTCCTATGACATGCTTTGTGGAGTTCGGGCGGCCATGCAGGAGCTGGGACAGGAAGCTTTTGATACAGTCATCTGTCTGGGGCTGCATAGTCAGCTATATGTTGGACTCGCGGTTCGGACCTATCAGCAGAAGGAAGCATTAAATGATGGTGTGCGGATTCGGGCAGTGGGTTTATTGCAGAATGCCAATCAGAGAATGGCAGAGCAATTTATGCAGGAAATATTACAAGTGGGGAAACGGGTCATTCTTGGACTGGAGCATACTGCCATCTATGGGGATTCTCAGATTTCTTCGGAAGAAATCAGTCAACAGATTATGCTTTATGGTGGGAAAGGGCTGCGTGCTCTGCAATTGCCCAGAGTGGAAGGTGCCTATCAGATTGAACAGCAGATTGCTGAATTATATAGGACTAATAAGATACAAATCAAGGATTGTCAATATTTCTTTTGGCCCTTTTCGGAAGAGAAAACATATCTGATGGTCCTATACGTGATAACGTACAATGATTTTTCGGGAAGAGTCAAGGTGACGGATGACAAGGTATGATCAGGCTGTAATGAGTATATAGATTGGAAATGACGGATTATGAATGTGAAAGAACAAATAAAAAGGCATATCCTTATGGACGAATCGGTGGATGAGGAAATTGAAACCCTTCTGAACAATGCACAAAATGCCATGGAGCAGCACTATTCAGCAGAGGAGCAGGAGGAACCGGAGGAAGTTGTGAAGCCGTTTAGAAGGTTCCTGTCCTTTATTTCTTCTTTTGTCCTTCCGGTATTATATGGAATACTAATTGCACTGGTATTAACCCAGGTCGTATTTTTTCATGCTGAAGTACCTTCCGGGTCCATGGAGAATACGATTTTAACCGGAGACCGGATTATGGGAAGCCGGCTGGTGTATTGGTTTCAAACTCCCACATATGGTGAAATTATTATCTTCTGGAGTGAAGAGTATAATGAATTCATGGTAAAACGTGTGATTGGTTGTCCCGGGGATCTGGTTGAAATCCGTGAGGATGGTGTTTATGTAAATGAAAAAAGAATTACGGATGATTACACCCAGGGCATAACAACAGAGCTATACACCGGAGTGAATACATGGATTGTGCCGGAAAACAGCTATTTTGTTATGGGAGATAATCGGGAAAATTCTGCTGATTCCCGATACTGGAACAGCACATTTGTACCTGGGGATGAGATATATGCCCGCTATATGTTCCGGTATTCCTTAGGGAAGAATGGATGGTATCTGAAGTGGAATCAGCCGATCCGCTTTTGGGCAGAATCATAATCTTAACGCAGATGCAGGAGGCAGCTATGTACCAGGAAAACGTAATTTTATGTGTAGCTTCAAAATATGAAGAAAAATACTATTTGAATGAGGATTTTGAAAATCTTCCCGCACCGATTCAACGGGAATTGCAGATTATGTGTGTATTGTATACAGAGGATATTGGCGGTATACTGACTCTGGAATTTGATTCTGCCGGTAATCTGAACTTCATTACTGCTGCCAACGAAGGGGATTTATTATTTGACGATATTGGCAGCGCATTAAAGATTAAGCAGATTCGGGAAGAACGGAAGGAATTGTTAGAAGCGTTGGAAACCTATTATAAGGTATTCTTTCTTGGGGAGGAAGCGGTTTCCTTACAGGACTAAGTATAATAATGATAAGGAGGTAAAGACAATGATACGTCATGTTGTTGTATTTGGAATTCGTGGGAATGGTGAACTGACACCCAATCAGGAGGCAAAGCGGCTTGCTGAAAAGCTGATGGCTCTGCCGGGGCAGATACCGTTTTTGAAGAGGATGGAAGTAGGAGTGAATAGTGAGCAGGCACCGGAAGATAATGCACAATTAGTATTAATTGCGGATTTTGATTCTATTGAGGATTGTGCTATGTATACCATTCATCCGGCTCATCTGGCAGTATCAGAAGAGATTGGGAAGGTGAAGACCAGCCGCAGCTGTGTGGATTATGAAATATAAAATGTCAGCAGCGGAACGAATTCGGGAGGAATAAAAAGCAGGTTTAAGGAGAGGCAGTATGTTAGTAACAATTGATGTAGGGAATTCCAATATTACAATCGGATTATTTGACGAAGATACCATCAAGGGTACCTTTCGAATGACCACTAAGATTCCCAGAACCTCAGATGAATATGGCATATTTCTTACGGATTTGCTGACCGCCAGAAAGGTAGACAGCAAGGAAATTAAAGCAGTCATTATAGCATCGGTGGTTCCGGATGTTATGCATTCCCTGACCAGCGGTATCTTAAAATATTTTCATGTGAAGCCTATTATTGTAGGCCCCGGAATCCGAACCGGCATCAAGCTTGCCACAGAGAATCCAAGAGAAATGGGAGCAGACCGGATCGTGGATGCCGTGGCAGCATATGAATTGTATGGAGGACCGGTATTAGTGATTGATTTTGGAACTGCTACTACTCATGACCTGGTTCTGGCAGATGGCAGTCTGGTGGCCGGTGTTACATCACCGGGAATTCGAATATCGGCAAATGCATTGTGGAACAACGCAGCAAAGCTGCCGGAAATCGAAATACGAAAGCCGGAAAGCATTCTGGCTAAAAATACAGTTACCAGTATGCAGGCCGGACTGATTTACGGCTGTATTGGTCAGACAGAATACATTATCCGCAGGATGAAAGAGGAAGCTGGTCTGAAGGAAATGAAGGTAGTTGCAACCGGCGGTCTCGGTAAGATTATTTCTAAGGAGACCGATGCCATAGATGTTTATGATTCAGACCTGACCCTAAAAGGATTAAAATTAATATACGAAAAGCAGGGACGATAGGGATGTCGGCGAAAATCGGAAGCATTGATATTCAGAATAAGTTGATACTGGCACCAATGGCAGGGGTTACGGACCTTCCTTTCCGGCTGCTTTGTAAGGAGCAGGGATGCGATATATTATATACGGAAATGGTAAGTGCTAAAGCCATGTATTATAATAACAAGAATACGATTCCGCTCCTGACCATGGACCCGGGGGAGTCGCCCATTGGTCTGCAGCTATTTGGTTCGGACCCCCATTTGTTGGGAGAAATGGCAAAGCGGGTGGAGGAGATCGGGTTTGATTTTGTGGATGTGAATATGGGTTGTCCGGTACCCAAGGTATTCAATAATGGGGAAGGCTCTGCATTAATGAAGAATCCGAAGCTGGCAGGAGAAATCATCCATGCCATGACCCAGGCGGTTCAGATTCCGATTACGGTAAAAATTCGAAAGGGAATCGACGAAGAACATGTCAATGCGGTAGAAGTTGCAAAGGTTGTGGAAGAGAATGGAGCAGCAGCGGTTGCCGTTCACGGACGAACCCGTACCCAGTATTATGCCGGCTCCGCGGATTGGGATATTATTCGTCAGGTAAAGGAAGCTGTATCCATTCCGGTGATTGGCAACGGTGATATTTTGACAGCCGAAGATGCATTGCGAATGAAGGCTGAAACCAATTGTGATGCATTTATGATTGGACGGGGAGCAAAGGGAAATCCCTGGATATTTCGTCAGATTAAGGAAGCACTGCAGTCCGGAACCATACAGGAAAAACCGCCGGTATCCGAAGTGGTGGCTATGATTTTGCGGCATCTGGACATGATGATTACATTTAAGGGAGAATATACAGGACTGCGTGAAATGCGAAAGCATGTGTCCTGGTATACTACCGGATATCCTAATTCCACAAAGATTCGGGGGATAGTAAATGAAATGGAGTCCAGAGAAGAACTGGAAGCCGTGCTGCAAAAGTGGCAGGAAGAGCAGAAAGAGCAGAAAGGGGAATAGTTATGGAAGTTATGGATTGCATTAAAACAAGAAGAAGCTGTCGGGCATTTCAGGAAAAACCAATCCCGCACGAAGTGCTGGAAGAAATCGTTGGTGCAGCAGCGTATGCTCCGTCGTGGAAAAATACCCAGATTACCCGATATATTGTGGTAGAGGATAAAGAAAAAATCCACGCAATTGCAGAGGAGTGTGTGCTGGGCTTTGAATATAATACCAAAACATTGAATAATTGTGCGGCTTTGCTTGTGGTTACCATGGTAAAGAACCGTTCCGGTTATGAAAAGGATGGCTCCTATACCACGTCTAAGGAAGACCGGTGGGAGATGTTCGATGCAGGAATCGCAACTCAAACCTTTTGTCTGGCAGCCCATGAAAAAGGGGTAGGTTCCGTTATTATGGGAATCTTTGATGAGGAAAAAATCGGAAGAGTGATTGAAGTTCCGGATGGGCAGCAGATTGCTGCGCTGGTAGGACTTGGATATCCGTCTCTGCAGCCGGAAGCACCAAAGCGAAAGGAAGTATCAGAGTTACTTTCTTATGTATAAGATGCAGCAGGCAATCATGAATATATACAAGGCTTATTCCTGATTTACATTTAGATGATAAATGATAAGAAAGAAGGAGTAAGCCTTGTTTTAATCTTACCCTGAATCAGATTAGTTAGCAGTCCGATACAGGCAGTCTACATATTCCCAATTGATAAGATTCAGCCAGTTTGCAATGTAATCAGCACGACGGTTTTGATATTGCAGATAATATGCATGTTCCCATACGTCGATACACAAAAGCGGGTGTTTGGAATCACTGATTGGAGTTTCCTGATTCGCAGTACTTAGAACAGAAAGCTTTCCGTTTTCACACACCAGCCAGGCATATCCGGAACCGAATTGCTTGACGGCGGCGTTGGTGATTACCCGGTTGAAATTGTCAACAGATTCAAAGTCCCTATGGATGGCATTTGCCAGATCGCCCTCTGGCATGGAGAAGCCATCACCCTGCATGCATCGAAAATACAGCTGATGATTATATACACCTCCACCGTTGTTGCGGATGCCGGTCTGAATATCTGCCGGAAGGTCCTCCAGGTGAATTAATAAATACTCCAGTGTCATATCCTGCAGTTTGGGAAAATCAGCCAGGATTCCATTTAGATTATCCACATAGGTTTTGTAGTGCTTGTCATGATGGAATTCCAGAGTTTCTTTACTGATGGCGGGTTCCAGACCGTTATATGGATAGGGAAGGGGCTCTACCTGAAAAGGAAAAGTTTCTTTCATTTCTAATACCTCACTTTCTCATTGCTTTATGCTGGTATTATATGCATTTTAGATTTGAATATACCTTTTGAATTTGATATACTAAAAAGTAGCTTTGGAAGAAATTACAAAGGATGGGATTATGAATAGACAAAGAAAGTGTTTAATTAAGCCAATTGGTATGGTGGTCATAGGGATGCTTCTTCTTCTGTTTGGCTGTCTGCTGTTCTCAAAAGACGTTGGGGCGGCACGGCGATATGACAGCAGTGCTGTAGCAGGAATTGCATTTGACGTGGAGAATTATATTGATAAGCTTTCTGATGATGAATTGGGAGTATCTGTTGATATGTCACAGGTATTAGGTGAAAGCAGTATGCCGGAAGAAAGCTATCCGGAGTATGCAGGGAAATGTATGGCAGTGGTAGATAATTCTCTGAATGTACGGGAGAGTCCCGGGTTGGATGGTGCGGTCATAGGAAAAATGGTAGTAGGCTCTCTGGCAGATGTGGTAGAGCGGGGAGAAAGCTGGACCAGAATCCAGTCCGGTAATGTGGATGGTTATGTCAGTAACGATTATCTGGTATTCGATGATGCAGCAGGTGCCTATGCCCAGCAGGTGTGCAGTACCGTGGCAACGGTAAATGCAGATGTACTCATGGTACGGCAGGAGCCAAGTACGGACTCTGCCATTTTGGACCGGGTGGTGCAGAATCAGGATTTAGAAGTATTAGAAGAGCAGGAAGGCTGGATTCAGGTGGCTTTGGAAAATGGAACCGTGGGTTATGTTTCAGCAGAATTTGTGGCTGTGCATTTTGGTACAAAAACGGCATTTACCATTGACGAACTGGCATCAACAAAGCGGATGCAGATAGTGAATTATGGCTTGCAGTTTGTAGGGAATTCCTATGTCTGGGGTGGAACCAGTCTGACCAACGGCACGGATTGTTCCGGCTTTACCATGCGGGTCTATGAGAATTTCGGATATTCCTTGAACCGTTCCTCCCGTGCTCAGTACAGCAACGGGATACCGGTAGATGTGAATCAGCTGCAGCCCGGAGATCTGGTGTTCTATGCCTATAGTAACGGCACCATTCATCATGTTGCTCTTTACATTGGGAATGGTCAGATTGTACATGCCTGCGATTCCCGGACCGGTATTATTGTGTCCAGTGTATATTATGATACCCCGTATGGAGCAAGGCGTATTATTACGGACTAAGCAGACAGCAGAAAATGAAAACAGGAGATCATGACATGGAGTGGAGTCAATTACTCTGTCCGAGAAGAAGGAAAATGTATCCGGTCAGTACGGCCGGAGGACGGGATTTGAGAACAGAATATGAGAAGGATTATCAGCGGATCATCGGCAGCGCCTCCTTTCGGAGACTGCAGGATAAGACCCAGGTATTCCCTTTGGATAAAAGTGATTTTATCCGGACCAGGCTGACCCATTCCTTAGAGGTATCCTCTTTTGCACGGTCTCTGGGACAGAATATCGGAAAGAACCTGCTGGCAGCCGGAAAGGATCCGGGATTTAACCGGAGAATTGCAGAGGATATGTGTAATGTACTGCAGTGTGCAGGACTGATTCATGATATTGGCAATCCGCCCTTTGGCCACTTTGGAGAAACGGCAATCCGCCAGTGGTTTCGGGAACGTCTGCCGGAACTGATGTTTTATGAACAAAAGGTGGAGGATATGCTGACGGAACAGATGAAACAGGACTTCTACCAGTTTGAAGGCAATGCTCAGGCGCTTCGGCTGATTAGCAAGCTTCATTTTTTTTCTGATGAATATGGCATGAATCTGACCTATGCATTGCTCAGTACAATTTTAAAATATCCGATTTCCTCG
>JAIECC010000422.1 GCA_029068665.1 Lachnospiraceae bacterium | reverse complement strand
TTTCCCTCCCTCTTCGGCGGGAAGGATATTCCCGGACCAAAAGCTTTCTGTTGGGGCAGGCTTCCGGTCTGGTAGAGCCTATTGCGGGAGTTATCGGTGCTGTTCTGGTAGTTTATATTGAGGCAATTCTGCCATTTGCTCTTTCCTTTGCAGCCGGTGCCATGATTCTGGTAGCTGTTCATGAGCTGATTCCGGAGTGTCAGAAGGATCAAGGGACACAGCCGTATTTTGCAACCATGGGAATTGTGTCAGGCTTTGCTGTTATGATGCTTCTGGATGTAATGCTGGGTTGAACTAGATAAATAAGTGGAAATAAATGATAGAATAAACAGACTGTCTGTGGGTACAGACAGTCTGTTTTTGACTTCCTGCATACCAGTTATCACGGAATAGAACCACTTATAAAAAATCAGATGCATTCTTTCCCTTTCTGTAATATAGTAGTTTCATCCCGGGAAATGCTAAGGAACAAGGAGGTGGAACGGTGAAAATTGAAATACAGTTAGATCCAAACCAACAGGAAACCAAGGTCATAATTGTCACAGAACAGATGACGGATGAGGTGAAAGAATTGATGGACCGGTTATCAAATGAGCAGCCGAGGGTAATTGCCGGATTTCAGGGGGAACAGGTGGAAATCCTGGAACCGGAGGATATCTATCGTATTTATGGTGCCAGTCAGAAAATATATGCTGTAACAGAGCTGGGAGAATATCAGCTCCGCTCCCGCCTGTATGAGTTAGAGGAGCGGCTGGTCCGGCTTGGTTTTATCCGCATTTCCAATTCAGAGATTGTCAATGTCAAAAAGATTAAAAGCTTTGACTTGAGCTATACCGGTACCATTGGTGTTGTCTTAAGTAATGGTACGTCCACATTTGTGTCCAGACGATATATGGCAAAGATTAAGCAGGCATTGGGTATATAGGAGGTAATAATTATGAAAAAGGAATACAACATAAAAAAAGAAATTATATTACGGGGATTGATAGGCAGCATGGGAGGAATTGTATTTTCTCAGCTCATTTTAATCGGAATTGCTTTGGTGATAGGAAATGGAACCTTTTATGCCTGTGTTCCTGAATTAGTGAAAGAAATAGGGACGGAAACAGGTGCCGTTATCGTACAGACCGTGCTAAGTGCGTTATTAGGTGCCGTATGTGGCGGAGCTTCCATAATATGGGAGTTGGATCACTGGAGTCTTGCAAAGCAGACTTTTCTTTATTTTCTTTTACTGGCAGGTGCTATGCTGCCGATTGCGTATTTGACACACTGGATGGAGCATAGTATGAAAGGCGCATGTATCTTTATAGGGATTTTTGTGGGAATTTTTCTGACCATTTGGGTGATTCGATATGTGATATGGAAAGTAAAAATCGAAAGACTGAACAAAGAATTAAGACAGGAATAATTCCAGAGAATGCCTGGATGTTGAACATTAGCATGAAACACAGAACAGCAGACTCCGTCATATAATAACATACAGGATTAAAGGAGTCGATGATATGACAAGCAGTGAATTCAGTGATGTTACCAAAGAATATCTGAAGGATTTCTATTGCATTCTGGATGAAATGATTGCGGGAATGACAATGGCGAATCTGACGGACAGCATTTCCCATAATTTTATTGTGCAGATGATTCCTCATCATCAGGCAGCAATCGAAATGTCGGAAAATCTTTTGAACTATACGATTTTCATTCCCCTGCAAAATATTGCAAAGAACATAGTCCGAGAGCAGACGGAAGGGATTCAGAAAATGCAAAAGATGTTGGAGGGTTGTGATTTATTGAAAAACGCCAGGTGTGATATTATATCCTATAAGAAGAAATATGATGAAATTTCGGAACGTATGTTTACAAATATGGGGAATTCGGTTTCCGTGAATGATATTAATATAAACTATATGCGGGAAATGATTCCCCATCATCTGGGGGCCATTCAGATGGCGCAAACTGCGCTGCAGTATGGGCTTTGTACGGATTTGAAGCCGATGCTTCAGCAGATTATCATTTCCCAGCAGCAGGGAGTAAATGAAATGAGGAAACTGCTGGGGCAATGTAATTCAGAAACCGCATAAAATATAGTACGGATCCTTCCTGACCCCTGTGGATTTAGGAAGGATTTTTTATGATTGATGCCGGGATATCATGAGAGATTTCAAGGGAAATCTTGACAATTCATAGTGATTATGCTAGCTTAATCGTAGGCATTTAGCCTTTTTTTTATGAATTGGGGTGGAAAATATGGAACCAATCAATGAAATATTACAACAGATTTATGATGCCGTATCCGGGGTTCCTTTAATTGTTTTAATCTTATTCGGCGGCATCTTTCTGACTATACGCCTGAGAGGGCTTCAGGTGCGGAAGCTTCCTCTGGCTCTTCGATGGATGGTACAGAATGAGGAGGATGGTACCGGTGAAATTTCGTCCTTTGGTGCCTTATGTACCGCATTATCTGCAACCATAGGAACCGGAAATATTGTGGGAGTAGCAACAGCAATTGCTGCCGGTGGACCAGGGGCTTTGTTCTGGATGGAGCTTGCAGCCTTCTTTGGTATGGCGACAAAATATGCAGAGGGCCTGCTGGCAGTAAAGTACCGGGTGATTAATCAGGATAATCATGCACTGGGCGGACCGTTCTATTATATTGAACGGGGAATGGGACGAAAGTGGAAGTGGCTGGCGAAGATTTTTGCCTTTTTTGGCGTATGCGTAGGCTTATTTGGTATTGGTACATTTTCGCAGGTAAATGGCATTTCATCCGCAATAAAGAACTTTTTTGATCCGAATATGAGCTGGACTGTGAATATTCCCGGTATTGGTACATATTCCTGGACGGTTATTATTGCCTCCCTGTTTATAAGCGTTTGTGTAGCATTGGTATTGATTGGCGGAGTAAAACGAATTTCCAAGGTTTCGGAAGCAGTGGTGCCATTTATGGCAGGTATTTATATTTTGTTTTGTGTCATACTTTTAATCTGTAATGTTAAGGCAATACCGGCAGCAGTTGTAACCATTGTGAAAGGTGCTTTTAATCCGTCGGCAGTAACCGGTGGTATGGTAGGAACCATGATAATGGCAGTGCAAAAAGGTGTGGCAAGAGGTATTTTCTCAAATGAAGCCGGTCTTGGTTCTGCACCGATTGCAGCAGCAGCGGCAAAGACAAAAGAACCGGTGCGGCAGGGCCTGGTTTCCATGACAGGAACCTTTATCGATACTATTATCATTTGTACCATGACCGGTCTGTCCATTGTATTGACCGGAGCATGGCAGGTGGAAGGACTGGAGGGGGTAGAGGTTACCACATATGCCTTTAATACCGGTTTACCGATACCGGCGCAGGTATCTTCCTTTATTCTTATGCTGTGTCTGGTATTCTTTGCTTTTACTACGATTCTGGGATGGGATTATTACTCGGAACGCTGTCTGGAATACTTGTTTGGCGGCAGAAATAAGTTTATCAAGGTATATCGGTGGCTGTACATTCTGGCTGTTTTTGTGGGACCGTATATGACGGTGGCAGCAGTCTGGACTATAGCGGATATCTTTAATAGTCTGATGGCATTGCCGAATATGATTGCATTATTTGTATTAAGTGGAATTATTGTAAAGGAAACAAGAGACTTTTTTCAGAATAAGATGCCACATAAGGAAGATGCAAACCAGGATCAGTGATGAATACAGGGGATAATGAGGCGGTATTATGACAGAGCTGGAGGCATATTACAATAAATTCAATGAAGAAAAACGGTTAAATTCCCGTTATGGACAAGTGGAATTTCGAACCTCCATGAAGTATATTCATAAATATCTGAGTGAAGCTGAAAACTCAGGCAGATCCAGACAGGAAATTCGTATTCTGGATATCGGTGCGGGAACCGGAAAGTATTCCGTGGCTTTGGCAGAGGAAGGATATGACGTGACAGCAGTGGAACTGGTGCGGTATAATCTGGGAATCCTAAAGCAGAAGGGAAGCACTGTAAAGGCAATGCAGGGAAATGCCTTAAAGCTTTCTAAGCTGGAAGATGAACAGTTTGATGTTACCCTGCTCTTTGGTCCTTTGTATCATTTGTTTTCCTTTGAAGATAAGGTAAAGGCGTTAATGGAGGCAAAGCGGGTAACAAAAACCGGAGGAGTAATTCTGGCAGCTTACTGCATGAACGAGTATGGGGTGATTACCTATGCCTTTAAGGAACAGCATATACAGGAATGTCTGAATAACGGACGACTGACTGAAGACTTTCATTGCGTATCAGAAGCCAGAGATTTGTATGATTATGTGAGAATCGAAGACATTGATGCATTAAACCGGACTGCAGGCCTGGAGCGGATTCAAATTATTTCTCCCGATGGTCCGGCTAACTATATCCGCCCGGTATTGAATACCATGGAAGAGGAGGCCTTTGAAGTGTTCATGAACTATCATCTGGCTACCTGTGAACGACAGGACCTGATTGGAGCAGGTGCGCATACCGTGGATATATTGAGGAAGCAGGCATGAAGTATTCGTGAAAGGGGCATTATTTTATGAAATTAGAGCTGGAAATGCAGGAAGAGTCTGCAGGTCCCGAGAAGATACCTGTGGCCTTGGAATTTGAGAAAAAGGAGATTTGCGATAAGCTAATTTTTATTAAAACAGCCGGGCAGTTCTCTCCTGGCATTTACCTGGGAAATGTGGGTAGCATGTATTGCACTGTTCGTTGCCATGTGGAAGTTAGGGATGAACATGATTAAAAAGATTGCAGAATACCATATTCATAATGAAACAGGAAAATTTAATCACTTAAAGGAGAAGTCAGGAAATTTTACATTAAAAGCAGATGAACAGGTATTTGAACAGTACGAGTTTTTATGGTATGGGGCAATGGTAATCATTTTTATTTTAGTATATGTCGTTTTTTAACAGGAGAAAAAGATGGAATATTATTTCGCTCCCATGGAGGGAATAACCGGATATGTATATCGGAATGTAGTTTGGCAGCATTTTCCCTATGTGGATAAGTTCTACGCACCCTTTATCCAGCCAAATCCCAAGCGGGTTTTTGTTCCAAAAGAGGAGCGGGATATACTGCCGGAGCATAATATAGGGATTCCTTTAGTTCCTCAGGTGCTGACCTGTAGTGGGGATGGTTTTATCCGGGCAGGAAAAGCGTTGGAGGATTATGGTTATACTGAGGTGAATCTGAATCTTGGCTGTCCTTCCGGTACGGTGGTATCAAAAGGAAAAGGTGCCGGAATGCTTAGGGATAGTGAGAAATTAAGGGATTTTTTTGAGGAAGTGTTTTCTGTGGATTGGAACGCGGAAATTACGGTCAAGACTCGGCTGGGAGTGACACAGGAGGACGATTTTCTGGAACTCATGGATGTATTTCATCAATTTCCCATTAAGAAGCTTATCATTCATCCCAGATATCGTACAGACTTTTATAAGGGGATGCCCAGGCTGGAATTATTCCGGCAGGCACTGGAGATGAATCCAGGGGAAACGAAGGAAAAACAGATTGGGATGAAGCTTTGTTATAATGGCAATATTTTTACGAAATCGGATCAGGACAGACTGTTTGCTGAATGTGGGAGTGAGAATATAACAGGGCTGATGCTTGGACGGGGATTGTTGGCAAATCCGGCACTGGTAAGAGAACTTCGAGGCGGTGAGCCATTGACGATGAAGGAGCTGCAAAGCTTTCATGCTGATATACTGGAATGCTACCGGAGGATTAACTTTGGCGAGAAGAATACTCTTTTTAAGATGAAGGAATTATGGAACTACTGGGGGACTATATTCGCTGATGCATCAAAGGAGTTGAAGAAGATACGAAAAGCCGGTAGTTATGCGGATTATATACCAGCGGTAAATGGGTTGTTTCGAAACGGGAGTTTTACAGAATCACGTGGATTTCTTCCGGGAGAATAGAAGCAGACCCTAGCATCATTTATAAAATAGATGATTTACCATATAAAATATGCTATACTGCATATATAAAATAGGTGATGTGAATCAGTATCCTGGGACTTGGGATTTTCATGGTACTGCATTGACACGGAAAAGGAGGAAGCTATGCAAGAAGCAAAGGTATCAGCAGCAGAGGCATTGACGAAATTAAAAGAGGGAAATCAGCGTTATTTAACTGCAACCACAAATACCGGTGATATTTCTTCACAGATTCGAAAGTATACTTGTGATGAGGGACAAAGCCCTTATGCCATTATTGTGACTTGTTCGGATTCCAGAGTGATACCGGAAAGTATTTTTATGGCTGGCATCGGTGAACTGTTTGTTATCCGTGTAGCCGGTAATGTTATGGATAATCATCAGTTGGGAAGTGTGGAGTATGCAGCAGACCACTTGGGAACAAAGCTGGTAGTGGTTCTGGGACATGAGCACTGTGGTGCGGTAGGAGCAGCCATGGGTTCCAAGCCAGGTGGCTATGTACAATACATAACGGATGAAATCTGTAAAGCAATCGGAGATGAAAAGGATGAAAAGCGCGCCTGCTGCTTAAATGTGGCACGAAGCGTTTCTGTAATCAAAGAAAGTCTTGGTATTCAGGATGAAGAAGACGGTCTGAAGGTTTGTGGTGCTTTTTATAATATTGGCAGCGGTCAGGTTGAGTTTCTGGATTAAGTAATTACCGGTTAAAGAGAATAGAATAAAAAAATAGTAAGGCAATCGATTAAGCGTGCCTTACTATTTTTTATTCCGTATTCTGATTTTCTTCCTTTTGTTCCTGGTGTTTCTCCTGATATCGTTTGGAATTTAATTTCCAGAACATGTGAATATACAAAATTAAGCTTCCGGAAAGACCCACTGCACAGATAATCATTATGGTATTGGCAAGTGCAATTGGCATGGTTGGAAACAGTACTAATGCAATGAATACAATAAATACAATAGTCGTACAAACCTTACCATACCATTGGGCTGAGTCCCAAATCTTTTTGTTCTTTCGGAATGTACCATAGAGAGCCATAACCATCATGCTTAATTCCTTGATGACAAGTAAAATCAGTACATAAATCATTTGCGGGAAGCGCCAGCAAAGACAAACAGCAATGGTAATATGCGTCAATTTATCTGCAATCGGATCCAGAACCTTTCCCAGTTCAGAAATCATATTAAATTTACGTGCAATTTTTCCATCAGCCAAATCCGTAAGTGCTGATATCGCAAGTACGATTGTGGATTGTAGAAACTCCCAATTTGTTTCCGCCTGCAAATATAAGGTTACAAAAAACGGCAACAGTACAATTCGAAAAACACTCAATATATTCGGAATGGTTATAATTTTGTTTCTATATGGATAATCCATATTGTTATTATTCATAAAGCTCCTCTCAAGGTTAAACCTCGGAATTGTATTTTAGTTGTTGTGCCTGAATGAGTTGGGCATCATCAAAATAATTAATCCGCATGGATGCTTTTACTTCTGCCAGGGTCTGAGCCGCTTCTTTTTGTGCAGCAATGCTTCCCTCATGAAGAATCTCGTAAATAGCAGGAATATCCTTCTCTAATTCCTTTCGCCTTGCACGGATTGGTGCAAGCTCCTGCTGCAGTACAGCATCTAAAAAGCGTTTTACCTTTATGTCTCCTAAACCACCCCGCTGATAATGGGCTTTTAATTCATCCAGATTGTTATAATCCGGCAGGAATTGTGAGAAATGTTCATCTGTAGCAAAGGCATCTAAATAGGTAAATACAGTATTGCCCTCCAGATTACCCGGATCTGTAATCTTGATATGATTCGGGTCTGTATACATGCTCATAACCTTTTTGCGGACATCTTCTTCTGTATCAGACAGATAAATACAGTTCCCTAATGATTTGCTCATTTTTGCTTTTCCGTCCGTACCCGGAAGGCGGGAACATACATTATTTTCCGGAATCAGTGCTTCCGGTTCTACTAAAGTTTCACCATAAACAGAGTTGAATTTACGGACAATTTCCCGTGCCTGCTCCAGCATAGGGAGCTGGTCTTCTCCTACCGGGACAACGGTTGCCTTAAAGGCAGTGATGTCAGCCGTCTGACTGATCGGATAGGTGAAAAATCCAACGGGAATGCTGGCTTCAAAGTTTCGCTGTTGAATTTCGGACTTAACGGTAGGGTTCCGCTGTAAGCGGGATACCGTAACCAGATTCATATAATAAAAAGACAATTCTGTTAATTCCGGAATCTGGGATTGAATAAATAAGTGGGATTTGGCAGGATCTAAACCACAGGAAAGATAATCCAGTGCAACCTCTATTATATTCTCACGGACCTTATCCGGATTGTCAGCATTATCCGTTAAAGCCTGTGCATCTGCAATCATGATAAAAATCTTGTCATATTCGCCGGAATTTTGTAATTCCACGCGCCGCTTTAAGGAACCTACATAATGTCCTAAGTGTAATTTGCCGGTAGGACGGTCACCGGTTAAAATGATTTTATTCATAAT
>JAIECC010000421.1 GCA_029068665.1 Lachnospiraceae bacterium | reverse complement strand
ACATTTAGGATGGCTCTGAGGAACTGCCGCCGAGCGAAGCGAGGGGGCAATACCCGTACGAAACGAGGGGGCAATACCCGTACGAAACGAGGGGCAATACATAATTATACGAGGAGGAAGGAAAATGAAGAAAAACAGGCGAAGAGCAGGGAGACAGAGACGAAACAGGAGAATCTCAGCCATGATTGGTATGGTGTTTTGTTTTATGGTGTTTAGTGTGGCGGTATATGCCGGGACGGTAGTACGTAGCGGTAATTATGCAGGTCATGATTTGATATGTACTTCCATTTGTGAGGAGAAAACAGGAACCGCCAAAACATTAGGTGCTGTTAAACCATATAATAATTATGCTGCGGTGGTTATATATGGGCAGGATAATAAGTCCCAGGGAACCACCTACTCCATTGGAAGTGAAACGCTGGGGAATTCAGAAGAAAAATTACCGGCTGTAGCTACAGTACGAGGAAAGGACCTGAAAAATGCGGTTACTTATCATGCCTTAACCGATACCAACGGTGCATTTCTAGACAGCTTTTTAAAACAACTGGTTTATCCTGTAGACCGGTAATGATTTAAGTGTAGGAGAGATGAAAATGAAGAAATTAAACCGTCAATATTTATTCCGATATAGATTTCTGTTACTCATTCCGGTATGTGCAGTACTGATTATACTAATATTGTGGCTTAGTGGTTGGTTTGATGAGATGAAATATATAGGAGGAGGACATCAGGGTGGGGATGAAACATCCAATAATGGAATGTATTTTGAAAATATGAAAGGAGAAGAAAACTCAGTTTCGGTTGAATTTTCTGCTATTGAAGGAAGTGCAACCATCATGATATATGATACGAATGGCCGTCCTGAGGAAATATTAGGACATCCATGGAGGGAAAATGCTACGGTAGTGGAAGAAATTGTAGTAACAGAGCCTGGTATCACATCCTTTGAGATGCATCAATTTCCATTAAATCGTTTTTATTTTGTTACTGTTATAGGAGAGAGTACCAGTCAATATGAATATATGATGTCATTTTCTAGCCGAAGAAGCCGGATAAGAAATATAGTGATTGAAATATTCGGAGCTGAAAATCTATATGGAAAAACCATACAGGAATATCTGTTTCCTTTTCTTTCAGAATGAGAAACATGGAAGGAAGAATTGTTTTTGTACAGAAGGAGAGGTATTCATGAAGAAGTTAAACCATCAATATTTATTCCGATATAGATTTCTGTTACTCATTCCGGTATGTGCAGTACTGATTATACTAATATTGTGGCTTA
>JAIECC010000420.1 GCA_029068665.1 Lachnospiraceae bacterium | reverse complement strand
ATCTACCACTGCTACAGAAGAATTCGAGCTGCTCCATGACACACTCTGATCGGTTGCATCATCAGGCTGAACTACAGCCGTCAATGTCAGCTTCTGATTTTTTAACAGACTATATGTATTATAATTTAAGGCTACTCCTGTTGTTGGAACTACCCCCGATATTGTTCCGCCAGTGGAACGATAATTGGTAAATGCCTTAATTCGAATATTTGCATTGTATGCCGTAGAACAATCCTGCCATGCAGTACCATTCAAACTAAAATATCCCTGCCCGCTCTGATTCGCTGATATACACTGCAGCCAGTCATAGTTCACACTCTTGTCTATGAAAAAGGAAACGCTCCCTGAAGGATTGATGTATTGTACTACTACAGAATAGGATTCACCGGCATTTAATTCAACCTTCTTTCCAAGAGAAACTGTATGATAACCGGCATACTCTGCAATTCCGGTAACCGGACTTGTAAATACAGCCGTTCCTAAAGGAGAGCCCTCTTTCACATTCCGGTAGATTTGAATCCGATATTCCATCCCCGGCTCTGTGGTATAGAAGCCTACTGCTTCCAAGTCCTCTGCAGCCTGTGTGGTAAATACATTGGCATTATAACAGCTGCTTTGGGATGCATACCCCAGACGGCTCAGGCTTACCGTACCGTCATACTGATAATTATTGTCATAATTGTCCGCAGCCTCATAATCAAAGACCACACCCATATTCTGACTGTTCAGCAGACTTCTATCTGCATAAGAAAGCCAGAAATATCCATCGCTGCTCCAGTTAGCCCCATAGCTGTTCTTAATCAGCCAGCCTCCGTTGCGGGAAGGTGTATAAGTACTGCCATCTACTGTAACCGTAAACGCATCGGCAGGTATGGTATCATCCCACCCTACAATGGAAACCGCATGGTTTTGTGCACTGTCAAAGGGATAGTAATAGTACCGGTGGCTGCCGGTATAGTAATTCGAATCAGAATAGTAAGAGGTTGCAACTGCCCCATATTCCATGATCATCTCTTTCAGCACTGTCTCATCGGACATGGAAATCCAGTATGCATTCTGCAAATGTGCCGCATCGGAACTATACGCCATATCCTTCCGTACATTTGCAGAGGAATAGCTGGCAATCTTTCCATATTCCATCACCGATTCCTCTGCTGGTGATATCCATGTAGCAAGTGCCAGAGTGCTTAATTGATTATTTCCTCCTATTGACAAATAATTCCGGGAAGTTGATACTATGTCACCATCCGTGCCTCCCAGAGGATCCGGTATTCTGTGATAAAAGAAATACGCAAATTGAGCTTCTGACAAATCTGCAGAAGCAACCGGTATTCTTCCATCCATTACCATATCTGTTTCTGCAGAATTAATCGCTGCAAATGCCCAGCATGTACCATAACTTCCCTGATTTCTCACCGGAGTGATACAATGATTGTCCCGGGAATCATAATGGTCTGGCAGACCAGAGGTTAAGGGTACAATTTCATAGGTATCGACCGCATTTACAGATGGCACCTCATAGGAAAGGGTATGATATCCGTTGGTTTCGCCATTTCCTCCATTCTCCTCTGCATCCTCTATGGAATCTGCCTCAATCAGCACCGGCATTTCCTCTCCGCAGACAGAAACCGGTCCTGTAGAAAGCATACCATATAAAACAGACACTCCCAGTATACATGCAATTATTTTCTGTGCTTTCATTTGCATTCTCCTTACAACCCGAATTGAGCCATAATATCTCTAAATTCCTTACATCCGGCAAAACGGCGCAGAACATTCTCCCTGCTGCAGCCCCGGTTCAACTCTCCCAGCCAGTAGTTCAGCCCTGCCTGATCGCATTCCCGACCCATGAAGGTACGGTAAAGCACCCGG
>JAIECC010000042.1 GCA_029068665.1 Lachnospiraceae bacterium | reverse complement strand
CGCATGTTCTTCTTCCGAAAAACACCTTTACCAATATAATAATCAATGCCACTACTGCAATAAGCGGAAGCAGATACCATGCCACCACAAAGACACCCACAATCAAAGCAACAACGACCACAACAATCAATACGGCCAGCAGAATCAGCAATAATTTCCCATACCAGGAATTAAAAGAAAACTTTCCGTATTTCACATCAAATTCTCCTTTATCGTTCACACCTGCGTGGAATCCGGATGGTTCTTCTTTTCCTGTCTCCTTTTGCTCCTGTCGGAAACGGGTTTCCTCCCGCCTTCCCGCGGCAGCGTTGGCATCGATAATCGACTTCACAATCAGACGTACCGGTCCAAGCTCCTCCAGTACCTGTGCCTCTGTCTTTCCCTCTGCTATGGAATCTGTGATATACCTATTATAATAGTCTACGGATTCCCGAATCACCTGAGGTGCTACTTCGCCATTCAGCCCCTCCTGTAAACCCTCTAAAAATTCCGTTTTTGTCATTGTTCATTCCTTTCTGTTTCCAAATTACACGTTCCATTCCGTCCTGTCATTAACAAATCATCCGGATACATACGACTATTCTGTCATAATGACCATCACCATATAATCCCCATCTTCATAGCTCTGCCATGATACAGACTTGGCACCTCCGCTTTGTACTACAAAACCACAGTCATATTGCATTGCCGCCGAATCGGTAACCATAACCTCCATCCGGCTGCTGGACTTCATTTCTTCTAATATATATGCTTTAAAATCATTAAAGCTGTCAAATGCTTTCTCCTCCTGCTCATAATAATTATATTCCAAATCATTACATTCCGGATAAGCATCCCGATTCCATGTGTGAGTTTTCTCCATTACCGAATCACTGACATTCAGATAAACATGAATGGATTCCTTTCCCATATCCGGGACAGGATCATCCCAGGTGGTGTCCACATGATACCATTTGTCATCAATATTGACAATATTCCAGGCATGGTTTCCTTCATCCGTGGTTCCCACTGCCATATAAGCATCCACTCCGCTGCAGAGCAATAATAATTCCATGGCCTCTGCATATCCGTTGCATACCGCAGTTCCACGCAGCAATGCTCCCGCTGCCGTATAAGGAAGCAATTCATCTTCCCCCGTCAGAAAACCATATTTGGTATGGGTCACAATATAATCATGATAGAATACCACCTTTTCATAATCACTGTCTGCATGGCACTCTTCCATAACCTGCCGTACCTTCTCTGCCAAAATTACCGCATCCATGTTATTCTCAATCTGTTTTCCGTTTACAATCTTCTGGTACACATAATAATTATTGGATACCTCCAGATTAAAGAGAACCAGCTTCACCTCCGGATTTACCTCCCGCAAAATGGTATATGTAGATACATGTCCGAAAAAACCATCCAGATTACGATTAATGGTTACCAAATCCTCTTCCGTCAGCCCATTAACATAGGTTGAAAATGAATCCTTTCCTTTGGTTAATTCTTCCGTTATCTTAAGCCCCAATTCTTCTGTGGAAGAGATCAGATTCCCCCTGTGAATCTGCACTGCGAATATCCGTTCTCCTGCAATCCCCAATAAAATCAAAACGACAATTCCCAATAATATCCAAACTGTACTTCCCTTTTTCTTCATCTTTGTATCACCTGCTTTTGAATCGGCATAATAACCTATTTTTAATGAATATATGCTATTCTAACATTATCTATCGTAGAATGCAAACAAAGTCATCATATACATTTTTTACCTTCAAATATTTTATAGTAGTATCACCAGCTGTTATTGTGTGGTATAATGTACGCGAACACAATGAGCCAAGCGGCTGCAAAGCAGACATTTGGCGAATGTGCGCGAACCATGATGAAGCAAAGCGAAATCATGGTATAATGTGCGTAGGCAACGAAGAAAACGCATGTTTTCTGAGTTGCACTGCGGACAATAACCTAATATGGAGGAAAGCAATGAGAAAAACAAAAATTATTTGTACCCTTGGTCCGGCTGTAGATGATGAGAATATCCTGCGAAAGCTAATTGAAAACGGTATGAACTGCTGTAGAATCAACTTTTCCCATGGTACTCATGAAGAGCAAAAGGTCCGAATGGACCGGGTAAAGCATCTGCGCGAGGAGATGAAGGTGAATCTTCCGATTCTATTAGATACAAAAGGTCCGGAAATCCGCTTAAAAAATTTTGAAAACGGATATGTGGATTTGACTGCCGGTCAGACCTTTACCTTAAGTACCGGTGATGCTCTGGGCAATCAGGAAGGGATTCCCCTTACCTACGATAAACTGGCACAAAGCATTCAGATCGGTACTCGGATTCTGATTGATGACGGTAAGATTGCTTTAGATGTTGCAGAAATCCAGGGATCTGATGTCATCTGCACCGTTATTAACGGCGGCCGGATCAGCAATCATAAGAGTATTAATGTTCCAAATGTGGTTATCCCTATGCCATATATGAGTGATGTGGATAAGTCTGATATTTTGTTTGGCATTGAACAGGAAGTGGATTACATTGCAGCTTCCTTTGTCCGGACTGCAGCAGATGTCCATCAGCTTCGTGATTTTCTGGTGGAAAACGGTGCACCTACCATCCGTATTATTTCTAAAATCGAAAATGTACAGGGTGTAGAGCGTATGGACGAAATTATCGATGCCAGCGATGGAATTATGGTTGCCCGCGGAGACTTAGGTGTAGAGATCCCATTCCGTAAGCTTCCTGCCATTCAAAAGGAAATGATTCAGAAATGCTACCTGAAAGGGAAAGAAGTGGTAACCGCAACCCAGATGCTGGAATCCATGACCAAGAATCCCCGCCCGACCAGAGCGGAGGTATCAGATGTGGCAAATGCTATTTTTGATGGCACCACCTGTATCATGCTGTCCGGGGAATCTGCTGCGGGAGATTATCCGGCAGAAGCAGTAAAAACCATGGCAGAAATTGCAGACAGTGCAGAGGCTTCCATGTCCTTCCATATGCATGGTCTTACGAATAATCTCCGGCTGGGTACCGGTGTTACCGATGCCATTTCCAGATCTGCCTGCACTGCGGCAGAGTATCTGAATGCCAAAGCCATTATTGTTTTAAGCCGTACCGGATCTACTGCAAGAAACATTGCCAACTACCGTCCAGCCTGTCCAATCATTGCAGTAGTCGTAGAATCCAGATGCTGCCGCCAGTTGAATCTTTCCTATGGCGTGATACCGGTTCAGGCTGCTCTCCATAACGATACCAGTGATATTTTTGATTATGCTCTGCATAAGGCAAAAACAACCGGGATTGTAAAATCCGGAGACAACGTAGTGTTAATCGGCGGCAGTTCCATTGCTCACGGTGCCCCGGATGATTTGCTGAAGCTGACTCAGATTCCATAGCTTCTTCTTATAACCAGACTAATGAAAAATTGCCAAAGAATTCTCAGTAATTCTTCATTTTTTCTACAGAAATACCCCTTGTATTAAGGGGTATTCTTCGTTACAATGAGGTTGCAGAACTATTATGCAGGAGAATAGAAACTATGAATACACAAATCATCGCCCATCGTGGTGCTTCCTATTTAGCAAATCATGAAAATACCATGGAAGCCTTCCAGATTGCACTGGATATTCAATCGGACTGCATCGAACTGGATGTCCGGCAGACATTGGATAAAGTACTGATTGTATTTCATGATGAAGAATTCAAGGGGATTCCGATTAAAACCCTAACTTATAAGGAAATCAACGCCATGTCAGAAGACTTAGACTACCGGATTCCAACCTTAGAGGAGGTACTATTACTCTGTCAGAAGAAGGTGCACTTATTAATTGAATTAAAGGAAGCCGGATATGAAAAACGGGTATTGTCAATGGTAAATTCCATTTTCTCTTATGATGAGTATTCCCTTCAATCCTTCCTGGATATTGTGGTCCGCCGTATTAAGAAAATTGATGCTAATGTAAATACCGGTCTGCTGATTGGTGCAAAGCAGGCTGATTTCAGCACCCGCTTTAATGAATATTACCCCGTCCGCCGTTTGAAGGAATGTCATGCAGACTTTGTCTCTGCTCACTACATGCTTGCTACCGCAGACTTTATCCTGCGTATGAAGCACTCCCGGATTCCCTTTTATGTATGGACGGTTAACGAGCCCAAAGCCATTACCCATTTTCTGGAGGCAGATGCAGACGGCATTATTACCAATCGTCCGGATGTAGGTGTTTTTCTACGCTCCCGTTATGAGAAGGAGGAAGAAGCTCAGGCAGAAAAACGTTTAAAAACCTTTAATACTATTAAAAAAATCCTGCACACAGACACCGGAGATTCACAAAAATAAAAAGAACGTTATCAGCTTTTTCTGGTAACGTTCTTTTTATATCTTGATAAACTCTGATTATAACAGCTTTTTAGTAAGCGATTTCACCGCTCATTCCGTCTGCTGTATAATAAATCTTTCCTGTCTCCGGCTGAACATAAATATTCAATGCTTTAATGGATGAAGC
>JAIECC010000419.1 GCA_029068665.1 Lachnospiraceae bacterium | reverse complement strand
TATAAGAGCCTGCTAAATGTTGGGATTTAACATGTGGCGGGGCCCACCGAAGGTGGGAGGAGTCCTGAGGTCGGATTGCACCAAAGAATAACTGAAGTCAGCAAGGAGCCCTGGTGTCGGATTGCAGTAAAGTATAAATGTAGTCAGAAATATGGTACAATATACGCGAACACAATGAGCCAAGCGGCTGCGTAGCAGACATTTGGCTCATGTGCGCGAACCATGATGGAGCAGAGCGGAATCATGGTATAAAACCCTAGGAGGGCATAAATGATGAACAAACTATATAAATTCTGGATAACATTACTCGCCATAATCGGTGGAGGAAGTTTCATTTACTTTCTCCTGATTTTTATAAAATTGGGACCTGCCAGTACGTTTAATTACTTCTGGCTGCTGCTTGCCATGCTCTGTATTGGATTGATTGCCGCCATTCAATATTTTGCAAAGCGGGGGAAAAGACCGCCTAAATGGGTGGTTTTGCCTATGGAGATTCTGGTTGGAATTGGATTTTTATGCTTTATTATAATTGAAGGAATAATTATATATGCAAGTCTGGGAAAACCTGAAGCTCATGCAGATTATCTTATTATACTGGGAGCAAAGGTCAACGGCACCTATCCTTCCCTGATTCTGAAATACCGGATTGAAGCCGGAGCACAATATTTAAAACAAAATCCGGAAACAATGGTAATTGCCAGTGGCGGAAAGGGAGCGGATGAAGGGATTTCCGAGGCACAATGTATCTATAATGAACTGGTGAAGCTGGGCATTGAGCCGGAGCGAATCCTTTTAGAAGAACAGTCTACAAGCACCAAGGAAAATCTGCTGTATTCTTCCGAATTTTTACAAAAGGAGGAAAACTCTGTAGTGGTGACAACAACAGACTTTCATCTTTTTCGGGCAGTACAGGTTGCAAAAAAATGTGGCTACAGAAATGTGTCCGGTAATAACGCAAAATCAGTCTGGTGGCTGATTCCCACCAACTATACAAGGGAGTTCTTTGCCATACTGAAAGACTTTTTGTGCGGAAATTTATTATGATAAGTAAAAAACAGATCTTTAATAAAAAAAGTAGTGACAAATCTTCAAATTGTGTTATTATTATATCGTAAGTAGTAAGTAATAAGTAATAAGTAGTAAGTAACAAGGAGGATAAATAGAATGAAAGATTTATCAATTACACAGGAGTATATGATTTGCACAGTGAATGAAAAAGGTACTTTGTCCAGTTACAATCAAAAAGCGGTTGTATGTCTGATTGTTAGCGGGCTGCTGGAAATGCAGTTGGAACAATGCATTTCCTTAAATGACAAACAGGTTAGTGTCTGCGGGGAATTACCGGAGCATATGGCATATCTAAAACCTCTATATAATGTTATAAATCAGGGAAAGCCGATGAAAGTGGAAAAGGCAGTAGAAGCCTATACGATGACTTTCACAAATAAAAAGCTGTATGAGCTTGTAGATGCGTTGATGGAGAGCTTAAAAGAAGCTGATGTTGTAGAGCCTGTGAAAGCTGGATCTTCAGGTAATAAAGACAGATATGTTCCGAAAAAAGACATTATTACGGGGATTATCGAAAAAATCCGTGCAGAATTATTGGAAGATGGCGAAATATCGGAAGATGTTATTGCATTAACGGCGCTTATGGATAAAGCAGGAAACTTGAAGGATTATTTTTCAAAGTATGAGCAGAAAGAATTAAAAAACAGGATAGAAGCAATCAAAAAGAGCGAGGCAGGAACGCTTGCAAAAGAAATGGCTCAGCATATTGAGACGTTGACTGTGATGATAGCAATCATGCCTGTAATCACTAATTTTTAGCGGGGTTGATTGATATGTCAAGACAAAGGAGTATGGAGGTAATAGAAACTTCTGAATATGTAACGATTGGCGAATTAGTCAGACTGACAAATGTACGATATAGTACATTGAAGTATTATACAGAAGAAGGGATGCTGCCATTTGAACAGGCAGAAGAAAATTTAACAAGACGTTATAAACGCGAGCAGAGTATGGCACAAATTCAAAAGATTAAAGATTTGCGTCAAGGGGGAAAATCTATACCCGAAATTAAGGCAATCTTAAAACAATAAACTTCTTTTGAGGAATCTTTAATATGTATTTGCAGATAATATATAGGAATTAAAATCCCTGCTTGCGTTGCAGGCAAGGGTGTATTATAGTTAGAAAAGAATTGAGCTTTAAGGAGGAAAAGAATTATGGCACAGGTAACAAAGGATATGATTATAGCAGATATTTTAGCAATTGATCCAGGAAATGCAGCAATTTTAATGGCGGCAGGTATGCATTGTATTGGCTGCCCGGCATCCCAGGGAGAAGCACTGGAGGAGGCATGTATGGTACATGGCATGAATGTAGATGAAGTGCTGACACAGATCAATGATTATTTGGAAAAGAAGGAAGCAAAGTAGAAAATTTGCGACAAAATTTTCCATGGCATTTTTGAAATAAAAAAATCAGATTAAATCCGCAAAGTTCTTGTGATTTTTTGCTATTTGTGGTATGATTTTCATATATCACTTGTTTTGAGTAGGAAGGTAAGGAGGAGCTGCAAATATGGGAGAAAATCAGACGGATGGCGGTTTTAATCTTGCGAAGGGCAGTACTTCAATTCTAAAGGGGATTGATCCGAATGATATCGGAAGTACAGGAGTCCTGTATACGAATCGCACAGGGGAAACCGGGGTACTAAAGGGTAGTGTTGCACCAAATGTTTACAATACGGCATATAATTATGAAAAAGCAAATCCGCCAAAAAGCCAGTCAAAGACCGGGAAGATATTGATGATTGCGCTGGTGGTTGTATTCGTAATAATCGCAGTAGTTGCAGCATTAAGTTATTTTAAGGTTATATAGCAAAAAACACAGGCAGAGAATCAGCTTTGATTCTCTGCCTGTGTTTTTGCTTTGAAGATACTTGCTATATCAGCGTTATAATGCTACAATATCAAATTGGTATAAATATAGGTTGTATATGACAAAGGAGGATACCTTGTTATGAATATTGATAGAAAATCTGTAAATGCCATTCGGGTTCTTTCTGCGGATGCCATTCAAAAAGCCAATTCCGGCCATCCGGGACTGCCATTAGGCTCTGCAGCTGCAGGTTATGAACTATGGGCAAAGCACATGAAGCATAATCCGACAAATCCGCATTGGGAGAATCGGGACCGGTTTATTCTTTCCGGTGGTCACGGCTCAGCATTGTTATATTCCCTGCTTCATTTGTTTGGCTATGGACTGACAATAGAAGACATGAAGAACTTCCGCCAGATGGATTCTTTAACACCGGGACATCCGGAGTACGGACATACCATAGGAGTAGAGGCCACTACCGGACCTCTTGGAGCAGGTATGGCTATGGCGGTTGGTATGGCTATGGCAGAGAACCATTTGGCAGCTACATTTAATAAAGAAGGATTTCCGGTAGTAGACCATTACACCTATGTTCTGGGTGGTGACGGCTGTATGATGGAGGGAATCTCTTATGAAGCATTTTCGCTGGCAGGTTCCTTGGGATTAGGTAAGCTGATCGTATTATATGATTCCAATAATATTTCCATTGAAGGAGATACCAACATTGCATTTCGTGAAAATGTACAGCAGCGGTTTCAGGCATTTGGTTTTCAGACGCTGTTGGTTGAGGATGGAAACGATCTGGAAGCAATTGGTAAGGCGATCGAGGAGGCAAAAGCAGATACTTCCCGTCCGTCTATGATTGAGATTAAGACGAAAATCGGCTTTGGCTGTCCGGCAAAGGAAGGTAAGGCATCAGCTCATGGAGAGCCACTGGGTGTTGAGAATGTTGCGGCGTTACGGGAGAATCTGGGCTGGGATATAAAAGAGAGCTTTGTGATTCCGGAGGATGTATATGAAAACTTCCAGTCAATTGCCAAAGCAAATGCGAAGGAAGAGGAAGCATGGAATACCCTGTTTGCAGAATACACAGCAAAATATCCGGACATGAAAGAGCTTTGGGAGCAGTATCATGATGAGAATCGTGGTGAACTGCTGTATGATCTGGCAGATTTCTGGGCGGTTCCGGAAAAGGCAGAAGCCACCCGGAACTTATCCGGTCAGTTAATAAATGTAATGAAGAAAGTATTACCGAATATGTTTGGCGGGGCAGCAGATCTGGCACCTTCCACGAAGACCTACATGAGCGATATGGGAGATTATTCCAAGGAGAATCCAACCGGTAAGAATGTACATTTCGGTATTCGGGAAATTGCCATGGCAGCCATTGGAAACGGAATTGCTCTCCACGGAGGTTTGCGGCCATTTGTATCGACCTTCTTTGTATTTAGTGATTATGTAAAGCCGATGGCACGTTTGTCCGCTTTGATGGGGCTGCCATTAACCTATGTATTGACCCATGACAGTATTGGTGTGGGAGAAGACGGACCGACCCATGAACCGGTTGAACAGTTGGCAATGCTTCGCTCTCTGCCGAACTTTACAGTATACCGTCCGGCAGATGCTACAGAGACTGCAGCAGCATGGTATTATGCGGTAACCTCTAAGAATACACCTACAGCCCTGGTATTATCCAGACAGAATCTGCCACAGCTTGCAGGCTCCGGCAGAGATGCCTTAAAGGGCGGATATATAGTAGCCGAAGCGGAAAAGGATGTACCGGATGCAATTGTAATGGCTACCGGTTCAGAAGTACAGCTAGGTATTGAAGCAAAGGAGCGGCTGGCAAAGGAGAATATTGATATCCGGGTAGTCAGTATGCCGTCCATAGATGTATTTGAACAGCAGCCGGAGGAATATAAGAATCTGGTACTGCCAAAGGAGATACGGGCAAGAGTTGCAGTAGAAGCTTTGTCTGATTTCGGATGGGGCAGATATGTAGGACTGGATGGAGAAGTAGTATCTATGAAGGGCTTCGGCGCGTCTGCACCAGGGGGACAGTTGTTCGAGCATTTTGGAATTACAACAGATGCAGTTGTTGAAGCAGTTAAGAAAACATTATAGAAAAAAGGACCTGTCGTATACCGACAGGTCCTTTTCTATAAATCACCTAATGTCTGTAAAGCGGACCGCTTGATAATAGGTTGAAAATGCTCTGCCATGTAGTATGGCATTGCGTAAGTGGTCTTTATCTTAGAGCCAAATTCACATAAGGTATTGCATACAAGATTAAATTCATCTGAAGTATGTTCGGAACGATTCAATATCAGGTAATATCGGGCATCCTTAGGATTCTTAAATAACGTATTCTCGCCGTTGTATACACCATGTAACTGCTCTGCTGCAGATGTAACATTGCTTAATGCAGAAAAGACGAAAATGCGATAAATATCATGAGTTGCTCCTGTTGTTTTTGGAGTAGGAATCTTTTCGGCTGTGGAAGCCAGCGGATTAAATGTCTGCTTTTCGGCAGCTGCATTTCTTGCCGCCTCCAGATTCTCTACAATATTGCCAAGGACATCAAATATGCTTGTGGAGTCGGAATCATCATAATCCTCATCCTCCTCGCCTTCTCCATCCTCATCAAAATCATCATAGTCATCAGAGGAAGATTTGGTAAACTTGGAAAAACGGGTATCTAATTCTTCCGGGTCCTCAACCTTGGTAATAATTAAAATCAAACAGTCAGGATTGACTGGGATTGCCTCTATCATTAAAGGAATATCTCCGACCTCGAATCCAACATCATCGGAAGCTTTCTGCATCATATCGCGAAACAGCGCTTTTGCCCGATCAGTACCGTATGCAAGTTCAGTAAGTCGCCCC
>JAIECC010000418.1 GCA_029068665.1 Lachnospiraceae bacterium | reverse complement strand
GTCTGAAAGATGCTGTCCGTTTTCTGAAATTCTTTTGAATTTTCAGGGTTGTCTTATTGTTTAATTATCATGGTTCGATTGTTCTATAGCCGACCTGTTTTACCGGGTCAGCAATGACAATATTATCACTCTGCCAACTTATTGTCAACAACTTTTTGAATTTTTTTTAAGTTTTTTTCATATACCGCTTTTTATTGATTTTTTCTACATAAACAGTACGTTTGTAACGTTTGTCATTCTGTCCATAAACCAATTGTGTTCAAATAGAAAATTAAGAATCGGATTGCTGCTGATTTGTTCAAATGCAGCTATTCCAAGAGGAGTATTTCCAAACAAGGCAACTACAACAAAAAGACACCAGATAATTGCTAATGCCTGTATAAGACCAAGGATTACACCACCTGTTTTATCAATCCCATGCAGAATCGGTATCTCAGTCAATATCTTGGTTATATGAAGCAATACAAATAACCCGACTGTGATTACCAGCTGTACAATTACAAATGCCAGACAATTAATAATAATACAACTTAAATACTGAGCCAGATATTCTTCAAATCCACGAACATTCAAACCCTCATATACATCTGAATTGTTATTATTCACAACTGCCAGCTTTAACGCTTCCGGAACCGGCAGGGCTTCAATCAACTGCATCTGTTCATTTTTCGTGGTGTTTTCTCTCGTGACATCCAGATTCATTTGTTCAATGATGGACAGCTCAAGCTTCTCATCAATAGAAGTATATTGTTGTAAAGCTTTACTTACATAAGGGGTTACATATGCAGAAAGTACCATGGCACCGATCATCCCGACTGCAATCACAATTGAACGGAACAGTCCCTGAGCATAGCCCCTCCATACACATATACCTGTAATGACAATAACTATAATCCCTAAGATATTCATATTTCCTCCAGCCTGAACTTCTGAATTACCTTCCTTTTCTGACACTTTACCTTACATAAAAAGAAAGTGCAACCTTTATTGCACTTTCTCATCATCCTCCTTCGTATACCGGAGCTTTATAATTTCTGTCGTATCATCATATACCACTATATATCTTTGAGGAGAACCTGTTGGAACAATATTGTTCACTTCTCTGGGAAAGCTATATGAGAACTTCAGATTACCTTGAAAACTATAAATTCTTGATTCAGCATTTCCTACAATTATTATTTCCTCTTCTGTAGCATAGATATTATTATATGTAAAGTTTAATGCCTTTGAAAATCTTTCATTTCCATTGGTATCAAATACCCGGAGATAATACAGTGCATTTTCCTCTCCTGTTCCTTTTTCTACTATTCCAACATATCTGCTATTGTAAAATATGCTTTGAATTTCTTTTGAAAAATCGTCAATAATCCCTTTCTCACTTGGTTTTTCTCTCATACTATAAAACCGAAACTGATTGTCACCAAATGCACAAATGGTATCATTATTCAGAAATTCTACTTTTGGTACAATCGTGCCTTCTAACTGAAATCCACCTACCAGGCGATCGGTTTCATTTTGTCCCACTTCACCAAAATTATATGCTGCAATAGAATTCTTAAGCGTTAAGCCTTCCACAGTTACATAGCTGCTCACCATTTTACTTCCATCATCGGAAAGAGCAATATCCAATGGATAACCACTGTCTGCAATAGTGGTACGGATGTTGACAAGATTTTTACCATTCTTATCATACAATTCAATGAAATTTTCCGATTCATTCTCCAGAACAACCGCAAACACTCCCTGGTCCGCCACATCCAGATTGCATATCGTATATGGTGTTTCAATAGCGCTTACTTTCCCACCTGCATTGAATATATATACACTATTTCCGTTCAGGTCTGCAACTGCCACATATTCATCTGAAACAACAACCATGGGCTGTTTCATCTTATAGCTCTCCATCCAAACAGCATTTCCCGCTTTGTCCAGATAGGTGATGCCATCCTTACTATACTTAACCAGACTGCCATTATAAGCAAGATAAGACATCTGTGTTGCATCTGAGTTTTCCACTACAGAGAGAAGCTCAAAATCGTTATAGTATTGTGTCCGATTCATCAGCCAAAAACCACCAGCTCCCAGACATAACAGAATAATCACTATAACAATCCAGCTAAAATTCCGTTTTGGTTTTGATTCTTCCTCCTCTGATTCCGAATTGAATCTCAGTATTTTCTTTTGCTTCTGTAGCTCTTCCGATTGCTGCAGGGCCTTTTTTTTCTCTTTTGCCATTCTTTTTCCTTCTTTAATGATTACCTGTATTTTCTTAATCATATTATCATACATTATGATTCTACCATATTTCCCGCAACCGGACCACTCCTATTTTTAAGGAATGGATGGAATCAATATCTGCTGCCCCACATATATTTCATCTCCGTTTTGCATTTCATTTGCTTCCATAATATTGTCAACATATAAGATGGAATGATACATGGCAAAACTGATGGACGATAACGTATCCCCTGCCTGGACAGTATAATACTGTGGAGTGTCCGTCGCCAATACAGGTGATATATCCGGGTCCGGCTCCTCCGTATCGGAGTTTCCTTCTGTGGAAGCTTCCTCAGGTGCTTCTGTTCCGGCAGATGTATCTCCCCCATTGGAATCCGGTTCCGTAGTTTCACTATTTTGACCTTCTTCTGTTGCATTGGAGTTATCAGTGCCTGTATCCTTTTCCGTAGACGGCTCCACATTGGCATTGACTGAAATCACGTTGGTAATCGGTTCTTCTGTATCACCATCCATCCTAATATCAATGCGGTGAAAAGCAGTTTCCAAATTCTTCAGGCGGTCATAGCTGTTGATTACGGTAATACCCAGTGCAAGAAATGCAACTGTCAAAAGGGAGCTTGCTACATAAAGGAAGCTGATTGGTCTTTGTTCTTTTACAGGCTCTGTCCTTTGTTCTAACCGGCTCCGATACTTTTTCAGCAGTTCCTGATCCCGCTCTGCAATATCGGTTTCCGATTCCACCATATGATTCCGCTGAATCATCATATAACTTTGCATAGCATCATTTCTTGTATAATATATGTAGTATCCGCTCTGCTTTTTTAATCCATTATTTTCAAACAGATACCATGCATCCTCTTCCTCTAAAGAGTCTATCATAAATAACGCCTTATCTCTTCCCGGAAAATTATCGATGTGTATTTTACTGATTTTTTCATTGATCTGGGTTGAAAATCACATTCGGGACAAAAACCAGCCTACAACTTCCAAATCCGGAAAATACCGCTTTACGTCATTATAAATGCCACTCCAGATTTCATTCGTAAACTCAATTTCTTCCAAATCGAATTCAACGTTCTGGGCTTCTAAAGCACCACTGATAAATAATACTCCCTGATTATCTACCTGTTTATATTCCCCCAGAAGAATAGCCCCTCTTGCATATGTATTCCCCGGCTTTGCCAGTTGATTCAGATATGTCATAACATAATCTTCTACATATATGCGCCTGCTTCCTTGAGGTGCGCCTACCTGCCTTATGTTTTTGGGAAGCCGGATGCCCTGAATTTCTCCGCTTTGTTCCTCTTCTCCAACATTATCATATATAACTTCTATCATCTTGTCCTTTCACCCTTTCTGACTTCCGTTATTTGTTAGAAGAATCATAGCACTGAGAAATCAGTTTCCTTATCGAATCCTGTCGTCTTTCATTCATATTCATACGCAATTTATATAAGCTTTCGAGTTGATTTTTCTCACCCTTTCCATATCCGTCAAAGTGTCGCAAAATACGACAAAGCCTGTTATGTCTAAATCCATGATTCCTGTTCATACTCTATATATACGAATCTAAATGAAATGGTGCAATTATGAAAAAAACAATTTATTTTGATTCTTCCGACCAGTTTGCATATGAGGCACTGGGACGGGAGTTATACAATCTATTAGAAAGCGATCGTAAGAGTACACAGCCGATCATCATATTATGCATTGGTACCGACCGGGTAACCGGAGATTCTCTGGGACCTTTGGTTGGACACCAGCTCCATGCTTCCGCAAACAATTTTATTGTATATGGAAATCTGGAGCAGCCGGTTCATGCCATCAATTTAATTGAAACTCTGGAACAGATTTATGAAGACTATGAAAATCCTTATGTGATTGCCATTGATGCTTCCCTGGGTTCAAAAGATCATGTTGGCTATGTTACGTTACGGCAGGGACCTTTAAAGCCGGGACAGGGAATCTCAAAGGATCTGCCTGCCATCGGTGATATATCCATCACCGGCATTGTGAATTTATCCGGAAGACCCGGTGCCTTTCTTTTACAGAACACCCGACTCTATACGGTCATGAAATTAGTGGACTGTATTACACTGGGGATTAATCATGCGGAAGACTTTTTCCCTCCTTTAGAAACAATTGAAGACGAAATAAACGAAGAAAGGGCTTCATTCACATGAGCCCTTTCCTTTTGTATTCTCAGTTTTCTGATGTTTGTTGTACTTTGTGTGGTACTTCCCCTTTATAAATGGCAAGTCCCTCAGATATGGTATTGATCTGCTCTGCCTCCATAATATCTATAATGTCACTTAAGACTTCTTCTTTACAGATATTTTTTCCAAGATACTTTGTATATTTATTCGTTATATCCAAAGATACCTCTTTCAACTGTTCTTCAATGCCGTTTCGTTCTTCCTCTACTACAGCCTTCTGTCGCCTCATATCCTCCAGTTTACCAAGACGTCTTCCGTTTATTTCATTGGTAATGGCAACTTTTGTGTTTTGCTCAAACTCTGTCAGTGCTGCCTGCTTCTGCTCTGCTATACTGTCCATCTCAGCCTGAAACTGATTGATTTTTGCATCATAGTCTCCTAACTCATACTGACTTTCATCCTTATCCTTATTGATTGCATTCTTTATTGCCCGGATATTTTTATCATTTGCCAGAATCTGATTGCGGATTTTTCGTCCCTCTGCAATGGTATCCCTATGCTTTACCTTTGTCAGATTGAAAATCAGAAAGTATATACCCAGCACCACAACTAATGTAATTCCAATAACAATTGCCATAAAGTATGGCGCCTTAACAATCTCCTTTTCCACTAAAATCACTTGTGAAAACAACATATATACACCATAAGGCAGTGCTGCCAGTCCCAGAAGAATGGCTAAAAGCAAACAAAGTATTTCTTTAATGCCCTTAGGCATAAACAGAATATAATACAGACCGGACTGGCAGAAACCCGGAACATGGTTTTTCTTGAACAATGTTTTCATTTCTATTTTTAACTGCCGGCTGTTTTCTTTTACATCCGCTGTCTCTTCATCTACACGCTGCCCAACCCGTTCAGACTTTTCCTTATTCTTCTTTTCCTGTGCCTTTTTCATCTTTTTACGACTGGCATCAAGCTGGGAATCATAGGTGTCCTCAATTTCGGACTTCCGCTTCTTTATTGTCTGATTAATCTCATCATTAATTGATTTTTCTTCCTGTTGGATTGCTTTCCGCATCTTTTCTTCTTTATCCTGAAGCTGCTTTTGCTGTTGTTCCAACTGACCACAACGGGAAACCTCATTTTTTGCCTGAATCAAATAATCTACATTTTGATCAAATATATTAACCTCTTCCATAATTGTACCTCCAAACGGATTGTTTATCTCTTGCCGCAACATACGGTTCTATTTTAACAAACCATACATTATTTAACAACTGTTTCTTCTAATTTTAAACAGAATTATCACAAAAACTTCATAATTATTATCCTTGTATCCATTGTATAAGTTCTTGTTTTTTTATATAATGAGCAT
>JAIECC010000417.1 GCA_029068665.1 Lachnospiraceae bacterium | reverse complement strand
CCATATTAGCTACCCAATCAATTCAAGTTTATCTACCTAATTCTATCATCTTTTATGGTTTTATGCAATTTTTCCACCCTATTTTCAATACCCCTTCATAGGATTCAAATCAAAATACACCTTCCATTCTTCCTGCTGCCCGATGGAAGCTGCATAAATCTCCATCTGGTCTTTTGCCTGCAGCAGCAAGTCCTCCTTTGAAGACTTTAAGTAAATCACCCTGCGATAAATATCCTTGATTTTGGCAATCACCGGTGCTGTGGGACCAATCACCCGGACTGCTGCCTCCGGTCCTGTATCTGTCTGCTGCTTTCGCAGATTATCTGCAAGCATCCCCGCCAGCTGTTCTGCCAGTTCCTCCTGCTTTGCCGTAACAAGCACCGCAATCATAGAGTATACTGGCGGATATTTCAAAATTCTCCGGTATGCAATTTCATTGGCATAAAAGGCTTCATAATCCTGGGTTCCGGCTGTCTGAATCACCGTATGGTCCGGATCATAGGTCTGAATGACCACGGTTCCCGGCTGCTGCCCCCGTCCGGCACGTCCGGCTGCCTGGGTCAGCAGATCAAAAGTCCGTTCCCCTGCCATATAGTCCTGACTATGGAGGGATAAATCTGCCGCCAGAATTCCTACCAAAGTAACATTGGGAAAATCATGTCCTTTTACAATCATCTGGGTTCCCACCAGAATATCCGCTTTTCCTTCTCCAAATGCGGACAGGATTGCCTCGTGTCCGTCTTTCCCCTTGGTGGTATCCGCATCCATCCGTAAGATTCTCGCCTCCGGAAAATACTCCTGCAGCTCCGCCTCCACCTGCTGTGTCCCGGAACCAAACCGCCCGATCATCTTTGAGCCGCAAGCCCTGCACTGCTGCACATAATTCTCCGTATAACCACAGTAATGACAGACCAGTCTGGGTTGTCTGGAATGATGATCATGATAGGTCAGGGACACCTGACAATGAGGACAATTCACTACCTCTCCACAGCTCCGGCAGGATACAAAGCTGGCATACCCCCGGCGGTTCATAAATATTATGGATTGCTGTCCCTGTTCCAAACGCTGTTTTAGCAGTTCCTGTAAGCGATAGCTGAACCGGCTGCGGTTTCCCATCCGTAATTCTTCCCGTAAATCTACGATTTCAACCTGTGCCAGCTCCTGTGCCTTCGCCCGGTGTTTTAGTTCCCACAACCGGTATTCTCCCTGCTGCGCTTTATAATAGGACGTTACCGAAGGGGTTGCAGACCCCAGTATCACACTGGCACCACTCATTTCTGCCCGTTGTATTGCAGTTTCTCTGGCATGATACTTTGGTACATTATCACTTTTATAGCTGCTTTCATGCTCCTCATCCATGACAATCAGCCCCAAATTGGCAAAGGGAGCAAATAAAGCAGACCGGGGACCGATTACAATATCCACCTCTCCTTTTCGAATCCGTTCAAACTGATCATAGCGTTCTCCGTCATTCATGCGGGAATTCAAAATGGTAATCCGCTCTCCAAAATGCCTGCGAAACCGCATGACGGTCTGAAAGGTCAGAGATATTTCCGGTATCAGTACAATCGCCTGCCTGCCCTGTTCTATGACCGTATCGATGGCATGCATATAGACCTCCGTCTTACCGCTTCCTGTTACCCCATGGAGCAGATAGGTCTTATAGTCCCCTGCCAGATAATCCTGTCGAAATTCCTCCACCAAAGACTGCTGCAGCTCGTTTAATTCTGGTTCCGGCTCTAACAGCTCCTTGCGGGTCCCTACCTGTCTGTACTGGGTTTCCGTCAGTATTTCAAGGGTACCTTCTTCCTGTAACCGCTCACAGGTTGCCGGACTGATATTCAGCTTATCTTTCACCAGGTCATAGGGAATTTCCACATGCTCCAGCAGTGCTTCCATCAGACGCACCTTAGCCCGGTTCCGCTTATTTCTCTTATATTCTAACAGCCGCAGGTTTCCTTCCTCCGGTTCCACGGCCAGCCGAAGAGTCTTTTTCTCCACCGACCGGATCTTTTTCTTTACCGGCATGACTGTCATTAATGCCTGATACATGGTTGAGCCATAGGTGTCCTTCAGCCAGGCTGCCAGCCGAATCAACTGCCCTTCTACCGGCACCTGATTGGTTACAATACTATGGACCGCCTTTATTTTATCAATATCATATTGTGGGGTATCACTGATACCAATCACATACCCGGTGCGCAGATGATTGCCTCTGCCAAAGGGCACCTGAACCTGCATTCCCACAGTTATTTTTCCATACAAAGAAAGGGGCACTTCATACTGAAATGCCCGGTCAATGGCCTCATGCGAAATATCGATTATTATATCCACATATGCTGTTGACATCCTCTTCCTCCAATACTTCCCGAATCAGTTCCCGTTCATCCATGTGATATTTTACACCCTTGATCTCCTGATAATCCTCATGCCCTTTTCCTGCAAGTACGATCACATCACCCGGCCGGGCATTGAGAATGGCATATCGAAAGGCTTCCTTCCGGTCCATGATTTCAATGTATGTTCCATCGGTTTTCGAAATACCGGTAATAATATCATTTATAATATCCTGAGGTTCCTCAAACCGCGGATTGTCCGAAGTAATAATGGTAAAGTCTGCCAGCCGTCCGGATACCTCTCCCATCTCATACCGTCTGGTCTTGGAGCGGTTTCCCCCGCAGCCAAAGACGGATACCAGACGGCCAGGCTGATATTCCCGCAAGGTTTCCAATATGCTTTCCAGACTGACTGCATTATGAGCATAGTCTATCAGGATGGTAAATGCATCGGAAATCGGAATCAGTTCGACTCTTCCCCGAACCGTAACCGTTGTCAATACCTGCTGAATAATCGAAAATGGCACCTGCATTTCATTTGCCACTGCTATTGCAGACAAAGAATTGTAAATGCTGAATTTTCCTGGTATGTTCACCATCATCCGGCCCTCTGCCTTACCGGACAAATGGTACTCAATTCCTAAATGTCCATCCTCTTTATGGAGCTTCCAGTCACCGGCACAATAATCCGCACCTGACTTCATGCCATAGGTCACCACCTGACAGGTATGCCCTTCCAGCATCTCCTCATAATAAGGATCATCCTCATTGAATATCCCCACCCGGCAGAGTCGGAACAGCTTAGCTTTCCATCTGCGGTATTCTTCAAAGCTGGCATGCTCATTAGGTCCGATATGATCCTCAGACAGATTGGTAAAAATGCCATAATCAAAATCAACACCGGCCACCCGGTCCAGCATCAGTCCCTGTGAAGACACCTCCATTACCACGCTGTCCAATCCATTTGCCACCATATCCCGAAGGGTACGCTGCAGCAGCACAGACTCCGGGGTGGTATTGGCTGCCGGAATCACTTGCTTTCCATCCATGACCTCGATGGTGCCGATCAGTCCGGTATGATGTCCGGTCTTTTCCAGCATAGACTGAATCATATATGCCGTAGTGGTCTTTCCCTTGGTTCCTGTGATTCCGATTACCGTCAGTTTTTTCGACGGTTCCCCGTAAAATACGGAAGAAATGATTCCCATAGCATACCGGGTACTTGGCACCTGAATCACCGTAACGGCTTCCGGTACGGCAACGGAATGCTCCACAATGAGTACTCCGGCCCCCTTCTCTGCTACCTCCTGAGCAAAATCATGTCCATCCCGCACACTGCCGGGAACACAAAAAAATAAGCTCCCTGGGACCACATTCCGGGAATCATGCTCCACCTCCGTCACTTCTGTATTCAGACTGCCTTGCAGCAGGGTATATTCTAATCCATGCAATAATTCCAATACCTGCATTGTTTTATCTCCCCTTTATGATATTACTTTATTGTATTCACTTCTCTAAAATAAGAAGCACCGTTCCTACTCAAATCTGCTTTTAACAAAGGAAAGGAGCTTTTAAAAAGCTCCTTGTTCCTGCCTATTCTTCCTCTTCATCACCAACGATTTTTACCTTACCGCTGTTTAATTCCTCTACTGCCAGTGACAGCGGCTTCTTATTCGGTACATCAACCAAGGGGTCTGAACCTGCAATAATCTGTCTTGCACGCTTGGCGGTTGCCAGCACAATGGAATAACGACTCTGCACTACCGGCTGTTCACCCGGCTCCACCTCGCTATTTACCACTGCCATTAAATCTGTATACGATGGATGTATCATGATATAACTCCTTTCTATAGAGCCTTCAGCTCTTCCTTCATCTGATTCATAAATTTTATATTTTCTTCTATCATGCAGCTTTTCGCTACAATCACAGAATTAACGTCTTTCACACACTGATCCAGGTCATCATTCACCACAATATATTCGTACTGGTGCATATCCTCGGATTCTTCAATTGCACGCTTCATACGCTTATCTACAACCGACTGTTCTTCTGTTCCTCTGCCCATAAGACGATTTTTCAACTCTAACGCGCTTGGTGCCGTAAGAAAAATCAGTACAGCATCCGGATACTGGCTTTTAATATTCAGCGCACCCTGTACTTCAATTTCCAGAATCACATGATGTCCTGCTGCCAGCTCCTTCTCTACAAAGGCTCTGGGTGTTCCGTAATAATTCTCCACATAAACAGCCCATTCAATAAAACCATTATAATCAATCAGATTCATAAAATCTTCTTTGGATTTGAAATAATACTCCCGTCCATCCACTTCGCCTTCTCTTGGTGCTCTTGTGGTGGCAGAAATGGAAAGACTGTATCCATAATCCTGTACCAGGCGTTTTACCACTGTTCCTTTTCCCACACCGGAAAACCCGGAAATAACAATCAGTAATCCCTTTTTATCCATATCATCACCTGACCTTATTCAATATTCTGAATCTGTTCCCGAACCTTTTCAATCTCTGTCTTTAAGTCAATTGCTTTATTGGAAATATCCAGAGAATTTGCTTTGGAAAGGATGGTATTTGCCTCCCGATTCATTTCCTGGGCAATGAAATCCAGCTTCCGTCCCACGCTTCCGCCTTTGTTCAAAATCTCCCGGGTACTGTTGATATGACTCCGCAGCCGGACGGTTTCTTCATCCACACAGATCTTATCTGCATAAATCACAACCTCCGCTGCGATTCTGGATTCATCTATGGTACTGCTCTCTAATAATTCCTGCACCTTTGTCTCCAGCTTGTTACGATATGCCTGTACTAACAGTGGTGCCTCCTGTTCAATATAATCCAGTAGTTCCAGCATTCCATCCAGTTTATCAAGCAAATCCTTCTTTAAATGTCCGCCTTCCCGCCTTCTGGCTTCCACAAACTGCTCTGCAGCCTGACGAATACCCATCTCCAGAATGCTCCGTAAATGCTCTTCATCAATGCTCTGTTCTTCCCGGGTAAATACATCCGGAAACTGTGAAAGTCTCGTAACGGAGCTGTCATCCCGGATATGGAACTCCTGCTCCATCTGCCGCCAGTACTTCACATACTCTCCGGCAATCTCAGGGTTATACTTTATGCTGACATTGGAAGCTCTGTAATCCTCATAGGTAATAAATACATCCAC
>JAIECC010000416.1 GCA_029068665.1 Lachnospiraceae bacterium | reverse complement strand
CCAAAACAGCAGCCCTCCTGCTTGCAGATGTTGCCTTCAAAACCGGAATGCATGTTCAGGGCTTTCCGGAATACGGTCCGGAGCGGATGGGCGCACCGATTACAGCTTATAATCGAATCAGTGATGCACCCATTCGGGTTCATTCCAATATTTATACCCCTCAATATGTAGCCGTTGTAGATGAAACCCTGCTGGAATCCGTAGATGTTACCGCCGGATTACGAGAGGACGGTGCCATTATCATCAATACGACCCAGCCTAAGGAAGCCATTCTTCCTCACTTAAAGGGGTATTCCGGCAGAGTATATACCATTGATGCAAAAAAGATTTCATTGGCAACCCTTGGAAAATATTATCCAAACTCGCCAATGCTTGCTGCAGTAGTAGCAATTACCAAGGTCATGGAGCAGGAAGCCTTCCTGCGGGAAATGGAGCTTTCCTTCCAGCATAAGTTTGCTAAGAAGCCGGAAGTGATCAAAGGCAACATGGATGCATTGAAAATGACCTTTAAGGAGGTGCAGTAGAATGTCAGCAACGGATATTTCAAAAATCACAGAAAAAAGTAAATGGCAGGACATCACCCCGGGCAATCAGATTTATGGTGCCGGGACCTCCAGAGCCTTCAAAACCGGCGAGTGGAGAACTCAGACTCCGGTCTGGATTCCGGAAAAATGCAAGCAATGTCTGCTGTGTGTCCCGGTTTGTCCGGACAGTTCCATTCCGGTGGAAAACTGTGAACGACAGGACTTTGACTACGACCACTGCAAAGGCTGTGGCATCTGTGCAAAGGTATGTCCATTCGATTCTATTACCATGAAGGAGGGTCAGTAAGATGTCTATTCGTGAACGTTTATCCGGCAATGAGGCAGTTGCACTGGCAATTAAACAGATCAATCCGGATGTTATGCCTGCCTTTCCTATTACTCCGTCAACGGAGATTCCACAATATGTAGCAAACTATATTGCCAACGGCAAAATGGATACGGAATTCATTCCGGTAGAAAGTGAACACAGCTCCATGAGTGCAACGGTAGGTGCTTCTGCCGCCGGTGCCAGAGCCTTAACTGCCACTTCTTCCTGTGGTATGGCGCTGATGTGGGAGGAACTTTATGTAGCTGCCTCCAATCGTCTGCCCCTTGCACTGGCATTAGTCAATCGTGCCTTGTCTGGTCCGATCAATATCAACTGTGACCATTCCGACAGTATGGGTGCCAGAGATACGGGCTGGATTCAGATTTATGCTGAGAATAATCAGGAGGCCTATGATAATATGCTGCAGGCCTTCCGTATCTCCGAGCATAAAGATGTAATGCTCCCGATCATGATTTGTCAGGACGGCTTTATTACCAGCCATGCTGTAGAGAATATTGAATTGTTAGAAGATGATGTAGTTAAAACCTTTGTTGGTGAATACGAACCGGAAAATTATCTTTTGAATCCCCAGCAGCCAATAGCAGTTGGTCCCTATGCGGTTTCCAATTATTACATGGAAACAAAAATGGGACAGCGGACTGCCATGTGCAATGCAAAGCAGGTGATTCTGGATGTAGCGAAGGAATTCGAGACCATTTCCGGTCGTAAATATGGCTTTTTTGAAGAATATCAGTTAGCAGATGCGGACTATGCCATACTGATTATCGGCTCTGCTGCCGGAACCTGCAAGGATGCCATTGATGCACTTCGGGCAGAAGGCAAGAAGGTGGGCTTATTAAAGCTTCGTGTCTTTCGTCCATTTCCTGCGGAGGAGATTGCAGCAGCACTCTCCCACTGCAAGTCCATTGCCATTATGGACCGGTGTGACAGCTTCAGCAGCACCGGCGGTCCTTTAGGTGCAGAGGTTTCCCAGGCATTATACAATGCCCATGCTTCTGCTCTTACCGTCAACTACATATACGGCTTAGGCGGTCGGGATATTCGTGTAGAGGATTTTGAAGATATCTATTCCCGTTTACAGACCATTGCTGAAACCGGACAGATTACAGACCAGTTTGATTATATTGGTCTGAGAAAGTAAGGAGGACATACCATGGCTACGAAATATAATTTCAAACAGGAAATGAATAAACCGGAACGGCTTGCACCGGGACACAGAATGTGTGCCGGCTGTGGCGGCACGATTGCCGTTCGCGCTGTCCTTCGCGCTCTGCATGAAGGAGATAAAGCAGTCATCGGCAATGCTACCGGCTGTCTGGAGGTATCCAGCTTCATGTATCCTTACACTGCATATGAAGACAGTTATATCCACAATGCATTCGAGAATGCCGGCGCTACCCTGTCCGGTGTGGAAACCGCATACAATGTATTAAAGAAAAAAGGAAAACTGGACGAAACCTATAAGTTCATCACCTTTGGCGGTGACGGCGGAACCTATGACATCGGCTTTCAATCTCTATCCGGTGCCATGGAGCGTGGACATGATCTGGTATATGTCTGCTACGATAACGGAGCCTACATGAATACCGGTATTCAGCGTTCTTCTGCAACACCACGCTATGCGGATACCACAACAACTCCGGTAGGTTCTCAGTCCAATGGTAAGCTTCAGGGCAGAAAGGATTTAGCTGCCATTATTGCTGCTCACAATGTTCCTTATGTTGCCCAGACTACTTTTCTGGGAAATTTCAAGGATATTCATACGAAATCCGAGACAGCAATCTATACACCCGGTCCTGCATTTCTGAATGTTCTGGCGCCTTGTCCCCGTGGCTGGCGGTATGAAACAGATGATATCATGAACATTTGTAAGCTGGCGGTGGAGACCTGCTACTGGCCGCTATTCGAGGTCATTGACGGAAAATGGATTCTGAATTACGAGCCAAAGAATAAGCTTCCAATCGAGGATTTCTTAAAGGTACAGGGAAGATTCAAGCATCTGTTCAAGCCGGGAAATGAACACTTGATTGTACAATTCCAGGAGGAAGTAGACAGACGCTGGGAAGACCTGCAGTACAACTGCTCCCGAAACTAAATATAACATCATAATAAGCAGGTATCCGGGCCTAGGTTTTATCCGGATACCTGCTTTCTCTTTAGAAATATTCTTATTTTCCCTTGCATTTCCATCTCATTTCCTATAATATGAATTTAGATACATGACTGGCGGAACCGGTTCAGCCGGGTAGGAAAAACTACAAGGGAGTGTATCGGCAGTTTGGATTTTCTTACTGCATGGAAGGATAGAGCCGACCGCCTGGGCAGCATACAATGTGCGCCCGTTTTTTTATTTTAAATTAAAGTGGAAATAACTTTACGGAAGCACTTCATTTACAAAAGGAGGACAAGGGATGAACATGTTATCATTGGAACAGGAGTTAAAGAATAACACCTACCCCGGACGGGGAATCGTCATTGGCAAGTCGGAAGACGGCAGACATGCGGTTACAGCTTATTTTATCATGGGGCGAAGCGGAAACAGCCGGAACCGTATATTTGTTACAGAAGGAGAAGGCATTCGTACGGAAGCCTTTGACCCGTCAAAGATGGAGGACCCAAGCCTGATTATTTACGCTCCGGTTCGTGTGCTTGGAGATAAGACAATTGTAACAAATGGCGACCAGACAGACACCATATACGAAGGTCTGTCACAGGGACTGACCTTTGAGCAGTCTCTCCGCTCTCGTGAATTCGAACCGGATGGTCCGAACTATACGCCTAGAATCTCCGGTGTCATGCAGGTTGCAGATGGAAGCTATCACTATGCCATGTCCATCCTGAAGAGCAATCATGGAAGTCCGGATTCCTGCTGCCGTTATACCTTTACTTATGAGAATCCCGCTGCCGGAGAAGGACATTTCATCCATACTTATGCCCGGAATGAAGAGCCTCTTCCAAGCTTTGAGGGAGAGCCAAAGCTGGTGGATATTCCCAATGAAATCGACGCATTCACAACATTAGTATGG
>JAIECC010000415.1 GCA_029068665.1 Lachnospiraceae bacterium | reverse complement strand
GCAATGGAAACATTTTCCGAAAGAGAGAAACCAAAGACAGAAAGGAGTAATTATGGAATATCAATGGCCCTTAGGCATTAAACGAACCAGACAGCGGGAAGACGTATTTCGTGTTCTGACTCAGGCGGAAGAACCCTTAACTGCCATGGAAATCTATCAAAGAGTAAAATCCAACACCAAGGATTCCAACTATGCCATTTCCACCATTTACCGTTCTCTGTCTGTTTTTGAGGAAAAGAATCTGTTGGAAAAAACTACCCTGATGGGAGAGGATATGGCAGTATATGAGTGGAAACGGGATGCCCACAAGCATTATGCTATTTGCCTGGGGTGCCGGCGAAAGCTCCCCCTGCCGGAATGTCCCATGGAGCAGCTTCAGCTTTCTCAGGGGCTGGAGGATTTTACCATTACGGGACATAAATTAGAACTGTACGGGTATTGTAACGCGTGTAAGAATCAATACATCTGATCTGGAGCAGACATCCCCTTGCAGAATGGAAAAGGCAAAAAAGTTGCAATATTTTAAGTTTGGTTGTATGATTGCTACAAACTTAGAACATGGAAAAGATAAAAACAAAAGAGCAGGAGGCATTGAAAATGGACAACCGATCGATGATGGAACTAGATGAAGAGCTCAATGCACAATTTGAAGATTTAGTAAATTACTGTATGGTATCCGGTGCCATTAATCAGGAATTGTATGCAGAATATGACGTAAAGCGCGGTCTGCGGGATTCCAATGGAAAGGGTGTATTGACCGGTCTGACGGAAATTGCGGATGTAGTAGCAACGAAGTTTGTGGACGGAGCAAAAGTACCCTGTGACGGAAAGCTTTATTATCAGGGATATGATGTACAGGACTTAATAAAAAGCTATGAGAAACGGCGGTTTGCTTTTGAAGAGATTACATACCTGCTGTTGTTCGGGGATTTGCCCAATGCACAGCAGATGAAAAGCTTTGTTGACATCCTCACCAGTCTGGAGGAATTATCCGGTAATTTTATTCGGGATGTTATCATGAAAGCACCCAGTGAGAACATTATGAATACCCTGCAGCGGTGTATATTGACCTTATATTCCTATGATGAAAAGCCGGATGATATTTCTGTGCCAAACGTATTACGCCAGTCCCTGCAGTTAATTGGCAAGATTCCACTGATATCCGTGTATTCCTATCATGCCTACCGGCATTTGAATCATGGGGAAAATCTGGTTATTCGCACGCCGGATAAGAATATGTCCATGGCAGAGAATATATTGCAGATGCTTCGACTGGATGGAAAATTTACAGAGCTGGAGGCAAAGGTACTGGATATTGCCCTGGTATTACATGCGGAGCATGGGGGTGGTAATAATTCCACCTTTACCAACCATGTAGTTACTTCTTCCGGGACGGATACCTACTCTGCAGTAGCTGCCTCCATTGCATCCTTAAAAGGACCTCGTCATGGCGGTGCCAACTTAAAGGTACAGCAGATGTTCCGTGATATACAGGCCCATGTCAGTGATTTGAAAAATGAAGATGAACTCCGGGCATACTTAAAGAAAATATTGCAAAAGGAGACCTTTGACCGGGCAGGGCTGATCTATGGAATGGGACACGCGGTTTATACGGAATCCGATCCAAGAGAGGTAGTATTGAGAGAGTTTGCAGAACGGCTGTCCATTGAAAAGAACCGCCATGAGGAATTTGAATTTTACCGACGGGTGGAACGGTTGGCAGCGGAAGTGATTACAGAGCAGCGGCGTTTATTTAAACCAATTTGTGCCAATGTGGATTTTTATAGTGGTTTTGTTTATACC
>JAIECC010000414.1 GCA_029068665.1 Lachnospiraceae bacterium | reverse complement strand
ATGTACAGCAAATACTGCTCACCCATAGATAACGGCACCAACCGCTTCTCATGAAATGGCATAGAAATCCGCAATATATTATCCTCCGGAATATCCATCAGACGGCTATAGAGCACCCGCCGCCTGCGTACATCCGACTCTATTTCCCCGTCAATCAGTATTTCCATGTCGATTTTGTTTCCAATTGAAATTACTTCCTGCATAAGCCCACCTAATTTTTCTTTCTTCTCTGCCGGATGAAATCAAGGAAGAAGGTCGCAATCCCTTCCTTTGGCTCATCCACAACTTCATCAATTTCCAACAACTTATTTCCGATTTCCTGATAGCACCTGGTTGAGATGGAATTCGGGAATGCCAGGGAAACCGGTTTCTGCTCAATAATCGCTTTTGAAGCATTGGAATCCTGCATAATTGCACCTAAATATTCCAAGTGTATGTTCAAAAACTTCGTTGAGACAATATTCAGCTTATCGTAAATTTCTTTTCCTTCCTCTTTACTGCCCACACGATTGGAAACAATTTGTATTTTCTTTTCCTCCACCATAAAGTCCTTACTCCGGTTCACTGTTTTTAGCAGGGAATAAGCATCGGTAATGGAGGTCGGCTCCGGAGTTGCAACAATGATCACTTCCGGACTGCTTAGTACAAATTCCAACACGGCATCCGAGATACCGGCACCGGTATCAATGATAATCACATCTGCCAAGGAATCCAGCCGCACCAGCTTCGGAATCAATATCTTTACCTGTTCCTTATCCAGATTCACCATATCCTGTACACCGGAACCACCGGATATAAACCCGATGTCCAGAGGTCCTTTTGTGATAATATCATCCACATTCATCTCATGGTATATTAAGTCTGCCATATTATACTGCGGACGAATTCCCAGCATGATTTCTACATTCGCCAGACCAAAATCCGCATCAATAATGACCACCTTTTTTCCTCTCTTGCTTAGTTGAATGGCAAGATTAACAGAAAAACTGGTCTTTCCTACACCACCTTTTCCACTGGTTACTGCAATCACCCGTGTGGAACCGCTGTGCTGAATCTGTTGGCTGACCCGTTTTCTTAACTGTTCTGCCTGATCTATCATTCGCTTCCTCCTAGCAATTGCTTTGCAATAAACTGTGCATCTGTAATCTCAATATCATCCGGTACATTTTGACCAAAGGTTGTATAGGATAAAGGCCGGTTCGTCAACATTCGTATATTCAAAATATTGCCCAAAGCCGAAGTTTCATCAATTTTTGTAAATAGCAGCCGATAATTGGATATATCCGAATAGGTCTGAGTAATCTTTACCAGGTCCTTATATTTCGTTGTGGTACTGACTACCAGATATATTTCATGATTACAATCCTTTGCTGCATCCAACAGCTTCTTCAAATCCTCCTGTTGCTCTTCGTTTTTATGAGAACGTCCTGCTGTATCTACAAAAATCAAATCATAATCCTTATACTTTTCTATAATTTCCTGCATTTCTTCCATATTGTAGATCACTTCTACCGGTACGGATAAAATATTTGCATAGGTACGAATCTGCTCTACCGCAGCAATCCGATAGGTATCTGCTGCTACAATTGCCAGCTTGCATTTCTGCTCCAGCTTATACTTGGAAACAAGCTTTGCAATGGTCGTTGTCTTACCAACTCCCGTAGGTCCGATAAAAAACACTACCTTAGGTTTATCTTCATCCAGTTCGATGGTCTTCATCTGACCTAATTTTAATACAATTTTCTGATACACGCCTGCCAGCAGGTCATCTAATTGCAGCTTTTTGTCCGGATTGTCAATTTCATTGATAATCTCCTTGGCATTTTCTTTCGTCACTTCGTTATTTAATAACTGCTCATATACCAGATCGATCATTTGGGAATTATGGTCAACAATAGCGTTCTCTTCCTCCGCTTTGGTTTCCGCCTCCTGCATCTGCCGCTCCAGCATTTGCGCCAGATTGTCCAGCCGTTCCTCTATGGCAGAGGTCTTTCCCTCTGATACCCGTTGTTCTGTTATAGGACTGGCATCTGCTGATCTGGATTGTTCTTTCCTCGAATCCAAATGTGAGTCAGCGGCGGGTTTGGCTGTCATTTTCATCGTTGTTTCCTTTTTCGCGCCGGAGCCTTCATCTACTGCCGCCGTAACTTCCACATAGTCCTTCTGAAACAGCCGTTTGAATCCCTTTTGCTTCACAGCTTTTACATTCATAATGACTGCATCTTTTCCTAATTCCTCTTTAGCCTTTTTCACCGCCTCTTCTTCTGAGGAGCCTTGAAACTTTTTAATTATCATTGATTGTCACCATCCCTATTGACTGTAATTCTACATTTGATTCAATCTCATTATATGAAATCACAATCAGATTCTTAAAATAATCACTGGTTAATTTCTTAAAATACATACGGACAATTGGCGATGTAATAATAATCGGCGTCTGTCCCGCTTCTTCCATTTTTGCCACTTCCTTCTCGGTAGCTGATAAAATCAGCTTGGTCTTATCCGGATCCAATGTCAGATAAGCCCCCTGCTCCGTCTGCTTTACGGAAGCCATAATGTCCTGTTCAATCTTTGGATCCAGGGTAATAACCGATGTGGTTTCTTCCATACCAAAGAACTTACCGGAAATGGCACGCTTCAGTCCCTGCCGGACATATTCCGTCAGTACATCCGTATCCCGGGTACTTGCAGCATGATCTGCCAGAATTTCGAATATCGTAACCAGATCACGAATGGAAATACCTTCCCGCAAAAGATTCTGCAGCACCTTCTGGATTTCACCTACATTTAAGAGCTTCGGCATCAGTTCATCCACCAAAGTGGTATTATTTTCTTTAATATTGTTAATCAGATTCTGAACATCCTGACGAGTCAGCAGTTCATCCAGATGAGAACGAATCACCTCAGTCAAATGGGTAGCAATAATCGAAGGCGGATCAACAACCGTATATCCATAGGACTCTGCCCGTTCCCGCTGGGATTCCGTAATCCAGACTGCCGGCAGGTGGAAGGACGGTTCAAAGGTCGGAATACCAGTCACTTCTTCCTCTACATACCCCGGGTTCATTGCCATGTAATGATCAAAGAGGATTTCTCCTTCACTGACCTGAATTCCTTTAATCTTAATAATATACTGATTCGGATTTAACTGAATATTATCCCGCAGTCGTATAATCGGAACTACTGCACCTAATTCCAAGGCAATCTGCCGTCGAATCATAACCACACGGTCTAACAGGTCACCGCCCTGGCTCACATCTGCAAGAGGAATGATTCCATAACCAAATTCCAGCTCAATCGGATCCACCTGAAGCAGAGTGTTGACATTCTCATGCCGCCTTACCTGATCTGCTTCTACTTCTTCCGCTTCCACTTCTTCTTCGATTTCCATAGTTTCCTTTTTGGTACTGAGCAGACGGCCGAGCACAATCATAACCAGACCAAATCCTACATAAATTACAGGATTTAAAGGAGTAAAGAGTCCTAAAAAGCACAGAGCACCGCCAACCACATACATAACCCTTCCGGATTGAAACAGCTGTGCAAAAATAATATCTCCAAGTTCTGCTTCCTTGGATGCTTTCGTAACAATAACACCGGTAGCCAGAGAAATCAGCAGAGATGGAAGCTGGGAAACCAGGCCGTCACCGATAGTCAGAATCGCATATTTCGTCAACGCATCCTGTATGGTCATTCCCTGAAAGACCATACCGGTTATAATTCCACCCACCAGGTTAATAGCGGTAATAATCAAGCCGGCTGTAGCATCACCCTTGACATACTTGGTAGCACCATCCATAGAACCAAAGAAAGAAGATTCCTCCTGTATCTTCTGTCTCCGTTCAATAGCCTCCCGGTCCGAAATAGCCCCGGTACTAAGGTCAGCATCAATGGCCATCTGCTTACCAGGCATAGCATCCAGGGTAAATCTTGCCGTTACCTCAGATACACGTTCAGAACCCTTATTAATGACCAGCATCTGTACGATGAGCAATACGATAAAGATAATAAATCCGATGACCAGATTACCGCCGCCTACAAATTGACCAAAGGTGGTAACAACATTACCCGGCTCACCGGTCATCAAAATCAGTCGGGTAGAAGAAACATTTAAAGCGATCCGAAAGATCGTTGTAAACAGCAAAATTGTAGGAAAACTCGACATAGCCAGAGTTTCCTTTGCAAAAATACAGTTAAATAATACAACCAACGCAATGGTGAGGTTAAAGGTAATCAAGATATCCAACATAGTTGGAACCATTGGAACAATCATGAAAATAACAGCCAGTAATAAGTATAATCCTAAGAAAATACTACTGTTAAATTTCACTTTCATCGTTGTCTTCCTCCTGTCACTCTATTCCTCAGCCTGCTTTTTTCAGGTTATATACATATGCCAGAATATCTGCCACTGCTTTGTACAATTCCGGCGGTATTTCCCTGTCAATATCCACATTATAATACAGCATCCGGGCCAGTGCCTTATCCTCTACGATTTCCACACCGTTTTCCTTTGCAACTTCCTTTATCTTTGCTGCCAGAAAATCCGTACCCTTTGCAGTCACCACCGGAGCGCTATGCTCATTTGCATCATATCGTAAGGCTACCGCAAAATGTGTCGGATTGGTAATGACCACATCTGCCTCCGGCACACTTGCCATCATTCTTCTCTGGGAAGCCTGACGCATTCTCTGCTTTTGCTTTCCCTTAATCTGAGGATCTCCCTCTGTATTCTTATACTCATCCTTTACTTCCTGTTTGGTCATCTTCAGATCCTGCTTGTGCTTATATCTTTGAAACAGAAAGTCTGCAAATCCTACCACTATCATAATCAGACAGACTTTTATACCCAGATCCCAGATGACATTCATCAGGATACCTAAAGACTGCTGAATGGAAACACCATATAATACAAACAGCTCACTGGAATGATCCATCAGCACCCGATATGCAACATACCCGATTAATGCCATCTCAACAATGGTTTTTACCAGATCAAACAGGGCACGACCGGAAAAAATCCGCTTAAATCCACTGATTGGATTGATTTTATTCAGCTTTGGCTTCATGGGCTTTGCTGTCACCATCCATTTGAACTGTACCTTATTGGATAAAAAAGAAATCACTACACCTATCAGCAAAAAAGGAGCAGCCGTGATTACTACATCCTTGGCCAATTCTATCAATATATTCAACACAGCAGGAATATTAAAATCATTTTCTAATAACGTACCTACATGAGCCCAATACTTGGGGAACAAAACAACCAGCCGCTTCCCCACAAAACTGATTCCAAACCGGAGTGTCAGAAATAATGCCAGCAAGGAAATAGCATTATTCAAATCCTTACTTTTTGCTACCGAGCCTTCCTTTCTGGAATCTTTGATTTTTTTCGGTGTGGCCTCCTCCGTCTTTTCGCCGCCGGGACCTTCCTTTGCAAAAAACTGAAGATTATATTTACACCCGATTACATAAATGAACAACAGAAACATAGGATAACAAAGATTAACTAG
>JAIECC010000413.1 GCA_029068665.1 Lachnospiraceae bacterium | reverse complement strand
AACTTGTTCTCCCGATTCTGCCCCACAATTAGAAAAAGGGCTTAAGATTCTAAAACATTTGTTAAAAAAGAACAAAGAATATATACTGCAAAATAATTTTATAATATAATCAATTCCTTTTAAAAGCGGCAGAGAATGCCCCCTGCCGCCATCATCTTTTATCTGTAGATTATTTCACTATTCACAGTCCCCTCGCACATACACTTATGTTATTCATTCTTCCTGTCCATTCTAAAGCGTTTTTTGCCTTTAACTGTTCCGTTATGCCCTGTGTCTGTCCGTTACCTCCACACTCTTTTTGTTTTGAATGTCCGCAAAATCCGTCCTACATCTCTAAGGCACCTGTATATTACCAGTACCCGGACTATTGATCTGAATGACACCACCCCAGTTGCAAATCAGCTTACTATTCTGATTCAGGGCAGGCTTATTGGCAATCAATACGGTAGGACTTCCCGGCATCCAGGGGGATGATGTTACAGGAATACAGGGCATAGGAGTCAAAACTCCCAATGCTGCTGCCGTTGCCGCTGCTACCTGTGGATTTGCCATGGAGGAGCACATACCGAAGGGCAGAATATTCTTCATGGGTACATAATCCATTATGGTTGCCAAAGGCATCATAGATACCGTTTTATTTTCGGGTGTTACCATCAGGCTGGAGGGTGCTATGCCAAAGCTACAGCTGCACACGGCACCTCCGCATACTGCAAATCCCATATCTGTGTTTTCCTTTCCTCAAATCCTTTTTAAAAACCTCTTCCTTATCTCAAAAAAGCAGTTAATTGATTTTTGTCATAGAACCTTTTAATTCCAGTATTCCGCTGGAATTCACCTTCATGGAGCCTTGTGCTTTCACCTCTGTCATATTTCCCTGGATTTTCGTATTCTGTGACTTTAGTTCCATACTTTGCTTCCCCTCCATCTGAATCATATTGGCAGAAATCGTCAGCTTCTTTTGAGAACCATCCATGACCACCATTGCGTTACCGCCTACAGACAGGGTCAGCTTCTGATCTGCCAGTATTTTAGCCTCCCCATTCTTCATATCCAATTGAAGCATGGTTTTCTGATTCCCGTCCTGTATGGACGCAAGCTGCTTTTCATCCTGCAGTAGAAGAGAAATACCTCCCTTGGTATAGATTCCAATCTGCTCCTTTCCCTCTGTTTCATCCAATTCAATCCGGTTTCCGCCTTTTGTCTGTATCTTTTTTAAAGAATTATCCTCCTTTGCCGTTTCCTCCGGCAGAATATCCGTATTATTCCAAAGACGGCGCCAAACCGGATAATAAATGGATAGACACATTGCATGTTGCCAAAATCTGCG
>JAIECC010000412.1 GCA_029068665.1 Lachnospiraceae bacterium | reverse complement strand
CATCTAAGTCGTATAAGTTTTCCGGAATCACTTCATATTGATCCGGCTGAGAGAGAAAGAGGATATTGCCTTCTGAATCGCTGTACCAGATCCGGATATCCAGTAATTGGTCCAAATCATTCAGGGAATTCTGTAATTCTGCAGCTGAAATCTTTTGATTCTGGTAGAGTACAATATATTTTTCATATATGAAATGAGTCTGATTGGTCAGGGTTGTCTGCTTTTCCGTAATCAGATTCTGACGGGTAGCGTTGGAGGCATAGAGAATAATCATTATAAATATAATCATAATGATCGCCAGATAGCTTAATGCAATTTTATCAAAAAAACGCTTATTCATTATCGTACCTCAAATTTATAACCGACCCCCCAGACGGTGGTTAATGCCCAGTTTGGATTTTCCGGCAGTTTTTCCCGAATCCGCTTTACATGAACATCTACAGTACGGGTATCTCCAAAGTATTCGTATCCCCATAAGCTGTCTAAAAGCTGCTCTCTGGTAAAGACTTGATTTGGCTGGCTGGCAAGAAAGTACAGAAGCTCCAGTTCCTTTGGAGGCATGTCCAAAGCCTCTCCGCTAATGGTGGTAGTATAATTCGAAATGTTCACGATCAGTCCGTCATACTCCACATAATCTCCGGTATGAGAGGCAGAGGTAATGTTGGAATTGACAGGAGGTGTAGGGGCAGGCTGATAACGGCGGAGAACCGCACGTACTCTTGCCACCATTTCATTGGAATCAAATGGCTTCATGATATAATCATCTGCGCCCAGCTTTAAGCCTAATACTTTGTCAAATACCTCACTTTTGGCTGAAAGCATAATAATGGGAACCTGACTGGTTTTACGAATCTGGCTGCATACCTCGTAACCATCCATCCCCGGCAGCATGATATCCAACAGAATCAGATGGGGCTGATATTCCTGAAATGCCTGAAGAGCGGTTTCGCCGTTTCCTTCAATTCGTGTATCAAAGCATTCCTTTAATAAATAAAGGGATATCAGCTCTGCAATATTCTCATCATCATCTACAATTAATATACGTTGTTTTTCCATTTTAACCTCCAAAGATTGTTCCGCAGATATTTATTGAAGCTCAAGTATGGTTACACCCATATCTCCTTCTCCGAATTCACCATTCCGGAAGGATGCTACATGCTTTTGCCGCTTTAAGTAATCATGAATGCCTTTTCGCAATGCACCGGTGCCTTTTCCGTGAATAATGGTAACCTGTGACAGATTAGAAAGAAGGGCATCATCTAGATATTTGTCGATTTTTGTAATGGCATCATCTACCGTAAGGCCAATGACATTGATTTCCGGCCGTATGGAGGAAGCACGTTCCAGATTCAACCGTGCTTTGCTCCGTGCCGGCTTTGTCGGCTCTTCTGCCGGAGCATCGGTAATTTCACAGTCCGTAATAGGCAGGGTAATGTGCAGGATGCCGGCCTGCACTGAGATTTCTCCCTTGGTATTTGGCAAGGATTGTACAGTACCCATAGCATCCATACTGATAATATATACCGTATCGCCAATCCGGAAGTCTTCTGCTTTGTGACCGGAACGGCGCTGCTTCTTTGGCTTGTTCATGTCACCGTTAATTGCCTTCATTTTATCCCGCAGCTTACTGCGCTGGGCTTCCATAGCTTTGTTGTCTGCCTTTGCCGGATTCCGCTCCCATTTCTGATACTTTCGTATGGCGGCATCGGCAATTTCTTTTGCTTCTTCTATGATTTCCATAGCTTCTTCCCGGGCATTCTTCAACAGCTTTGCCCGCTGCTGTTCTAAGGATTCCTGTTTTTCTTTTAATTGATTCCGCAGGGCGGCAATTTCCTCCCGGTAGGCAGCAGCCTTTTGTTCTTCCTCTTCAATGGTCTTCTTGCTGCGTTCTAAGTCGCTAATCAGGCTTTCAAAATCCAAAGAGGAGGTATCAATCTGAGAACGGGCGGCTTCTATAATATAATCCGGAAGTCCTAACTTTCTGGAAATGGCAAAGGCATTGGACTTTCCCGGAATACCGATCATCAGATGATAGGTAGGACGAAGGGATGCAAGGTCGAATTCACAGCTTGCATTTTCGATGCCTTCCGTAGAAAGGGCAAAGGTCTTTAATTCACTGTAATGGGTAGTTGCCATACAGCGGATGCCCTGTGACTTAAGATGATTCAATATAGCAATGGCCAGAGCCGCTCCTTCTACCGGGTCAGTTCCGCCGCCTAATTCATCGAATAATACAAGGGTATCCGGTGTGGAATGCTGTACAATATACACAATATTCGACATATGGGAAGAAAAGGTACTGAGGCTTTGCTCGATGCTTTGTTCGTCTCCGATGTCAGCAAATACATCCTGAAATACACAGAGTTCCGAGCCTTCAAAGGCCGGGATATGAAGCCCTGCCTGTCCCATTAAGGTAAATAATCCAACAGTCTTCAGAGACACGGTTTTGCCGCCGGTGTTGGGACCGGTAACAATCAGCATGGTATAAGCATCTCCCAGAGTAATATCAATAGGGACTACCGTGTTTTTATCCAAAAGGGGATGTCTGCCCTGCTTAATGCGGATAAAGCCCTTGGTATTAAAGACCGGCTCCGTGCCCTGATAGGATTTTGCAAGCTTTGCCCGGGCAAAGATAAAGTCCAGCTCTGTCAATAGTGTTACGTTGCATTGCAGGAGTTCTTGCTCTGATGCAGCTTGTTCGCTAAGTCCCGAAAGAATCCGCTCGATTTCCAGAAGTTCTTTATTTTCCAGTTCTTTTAATTCATTATTCAGATTGACCACAGACATAGGTTCTACAAACAGGGTGGAACCACTGGAGGACTGGTCGTGAATCATGCCCGGAAAGCTGCTGCGGTATTCCTGCTTCACCGGGATACAATACCGTCCGTTCCGCATGGTAACCAGACTGTCTTGTAAGAGATTCCGGTTGTCCTGGGAGTTGACAATATTCAAAAGCTGGGTGTGGATTTTATCATTAATCTGTTTTTTGGAACGCCGCAATGCTTTCAAAGCAGAGGAAGCATCATCTGCGATCTCATCGGCAGAAAGGATACAGCGGCGGATGTCCCGGCTAAGATGCTCTAAAGGCATCAGGTCCAGAAAACGAGAGTCCAGACAGTCCGGCTCGTGGTCATCCTCTTCTGAGATGCCGTATTGCCGGACGCTTAAGGTATTGTCCAGTAGTCGGGCAATGTCCAGTAGCTCGGCGGGACTTAAGGTGGCACCTACCTCCAGACGTTTTAATGACATGCCAATATCGGTGACACCGGAGAATGAGATGCTGCCCTGCTTATATAACCGGGATAAGGCATCTCTGGTTTCCTCCTGCAGCCGCAGGATCTGGGCATGGTCCGTAGAAGGCTTCAAGCGCTTACAAAGGGTCTGCCCCATAGGGGAACCGGCATAAGGAATCAGCATGTCGATGATTTTGTTGTATTCTAATATTCGTAACGAACGTTTATTCATTTATTTCTACCAATCTTTTAGTTTGTTTTATTAT
>JAIECC010000411.1 GCA_029068665.1 Lachnospiraceae bacterium | reverse complement strand
CTGTCGTAATCAATCCAAGCATGGTCCCCATGTTGGGATGAATCATACCGGAACCTTTGCACATGCCTGCCATACGCACTGTTTTTCCTTTTATCCGGAATTCAACAGCGATTTCTTTCGGATGGGTATCCGTTGTGAGGATTGCTTCTGCCGCATCATGTGCAGCTGCTTCTCCTTCTTTGAGCACAGAAGGAAACTGCTTTACTCCTTGCAGAATCACATCCATGGGAAGCTGAGGACCAATAACACCGGTTGACATAACCATGACCTGCTCAGAGGGAATCCCGAATTCTTCCGCCACTGCCTGTGCTGTTTTCTCAGCGTTTTCATACCCTTGGGCTCCTGTACAGGCATTAGCAATCCCGGTGTTCACAATGACTGCCCGGACAACGCCATGGGCTTCTAATTGTCTGGTATCCCATTGCACCGGTGCTGCTTTGACCAGATTCCGGGTGAATACTCCTGCAGCAGCACAAGGAACCTCACTGACCACCATGGCCATATCTTTATTTGTTTTTCCCGGCTTGATTCCTGCCCGGAGTCCGGCTGCCCGGAAGCCCTTCGGAGCGGTAATGCCGCCGCTGATTACAGTAATTGCTTCATTCATCTTCTATTCCTCCTGTAAGTCTTTTCTATGCTAATCTCTTAGGTTTATCATCTTGTTAGCTGCTACCGCATCTCCCGGGGCATGAGCATCCCAAAGCAGACACACTTTCGTTCTACCCAGCACGTAATGGTACATAAGGCTGTAAAATACACAGCCTAAGTACCAACGTGCTTCAACGGTCTGCTTTGGGATGCTCATGCCCCGGAAGACGCTGCCTAGACTGGTGCAGATTCATAATTCAACATTGATTTCAGGCTCTGACCGTTTTAGCATTGAAATCGAAATGCCATTATTCCTTCTCAAGCCTTCATTATCAAAAGTCAATTTTGCATTACGGAACTGCACCTGTCTTGGCAGCCTTGGATGAGTGGCTATATAATTCCCAGCAGACTCTTAGAACCCGTCGGTACTTAGGTGCGGTGTTTTCGCACCTTATGTACCGCTACGCGTTCGCAGACGCGCAAGCAGGTCTGATGGAAATTATATAGCCACTCACCCAAGGCGGTAGCCAATAACAGGACAATAAACCGTAATTTGCCTAAGGGAACATCGGCACCAGTTCTAAGCCTTCAGTTTCCGGCAGTCCGAACATAAGATTCATATTCTGAACCGCCTGCCCTGCAGCTCCCTTCACAACATTATCCAAAGCCCCCATTACCACAATACGGTTTGTTCTCTGATCCAGCTTAAAGTTGATATCCACATAATTACTTCCTTCTACCCAGCGGGTTTCCGGGCATACATCCTGATCCAGAATCCGGATGAACGGTTCTGATGTATAGTATTTATCATAGGCGGCACGGACCTCTTCATAAGAAAGGGATTTTGCCAGATTTGCATATCCGGTTACCAGAATGCCCCGGTTCATAGGAACCAGATGTGGGGTGAAGATAATCTTTATATCCTGCCCTGCTGCATATCCCAGCTGCTCTTCGATTTCCGGTGTATGCCGATGAGTCAGAACTCCATACGCCTTAATATTCTCATTGACCTCACAGTACAGGTTGTTGACCTTTGCTCCACGTCCTGCCCCGGATGTTCCTGATTTGGCATCGATAATTATGGAATCCGGTTTAATCAGTCCTTCCTTTACCAGTGGATAAAAGGACAAAATGGAACAGGTGGTATAACAGCCCGGATTAGCCGTCAGTCTGGCATGTTTTACCTGCTCCCGGTTGATTTCACAAAGACCGTAGACTGCTTCATCGATGAATTGCGGACTTTTATGCTCGATTCCATACCATTTTTCATACACGCTTACGTCCTTAATTCGGAAATCCGCACTTAAATCAATGATTTTCACCTTGTTCAATATATCCTCATTTACCAAAGAAGCACACAACCCCTGTGGTGTAGCCGTGAAGATCACATCCACTGCCTCTGCCAGTTCTTTCATGTTATCATCCATACAGACAGCATCTACGATTCGGAACATATTCCCAAATACTTCATAATACTTTTTATCAATATAGCTTCTGGAGCCATACCACAGAATTTCTACCTCTTTATGTCCCAGCAGCAGACGTACCAGTTCCTGTCCTGCATATCCGGTAGAGCCAATAATTCCAGCTTTAATCATTTCTCTCTCCTCTTTTCCATCATTCTCTCAAATCTCTTTTGAATATTTATTCTCATTCCGTGAATATTATTCAGTTTTTCTTCCGAAATTGCACAAAAATTCTTTGAAAAACTGCTTGCATAATATGCATTATAGTTGTATATTTGTATTTAGTCAATGGCTAAATTGATATGAGAGAAGATTTTCAAGGAGGAACAATTCATGAAAGAGAAAGTTGTATTAGCCTATTCCGGTGGTCTGGATACTACCGCTATTATTCCATGGCTGAAGGAAAATTATGATTACGAGGTAATCTGTGTATGTATTGACGTTGGACAGGAAAGTGAATTAGACGGCTTAGAGGAACGTGCTAAGCTGTCCGGCGCTTCTAAGTTATATATTGAAGATGTAGTGGATGAATTCTGTGATGACTATGTAGTTCCTACTGTAATGGCAAACGGAGTTTATGAGAACAAGTACTTATTAGGTACCTCTATGGCCCGTCCGGTGATTGCAAAGCGTCTGGTAGAAATTGCCAGAAAAGAAGGTGCTGTAGCAATCTGCCATGGCGCAACAGGTAAGGGAAATGATCAGGTACGGTTTGAACTGACCATTAAGGCACTGGCTCCGGATATCAAGATTATCGCTGCCTGGAGACAGCCGGAATGGACTATGGATTCCCGGGAGGCAGAAATTGCATACTGTAAGGAACACGGCATTGATTTACCATTCTCTGCAGACAGCAGCTACAGCCGTGACCGGAACCTGTGGCATATCAGCCATGAAGGTCTGGAATTAGAGGACCCGGCAAACGCACCGAACTATGACCATTTATTAGTCCTTGGTACTTACCCGGAGAAAGCACCGGATGAAGGGGAATACGTGACCATGACCTTTGAGCAGGGTGTTCCAAAGAGTGTAAATGGCAAGGAAATGAAAGTATCCGATATTATCCGGGAATTGAACCGGTTAGGCGGCAAGCACGGAATCGGCATTATTGATATTGTAGAGAACCGAGTAGTCGGCATGAAGTCCCGTGGAGTCTATGAGACACCAGGTGGAACCATTCTGATGGAAGCACATATGCAGTTGGAAGAATTGATTTTGGACCGGGATACTCTGGCATATAAGAAAATGATCGGCAATAAGTTTGCAGATATGGTATACGAAGGCAAATGGTTCTGCCCGCTTCGGGAAGCTTTACAGGCATTTTTGGAAAAGACCCAGGAGCGTGTAACCGGAGAAGTAAAATTCAAGCTCTATAAAGGAAATATCATTAAGGCAGGTACTACCTCTCCGTATTCCCTGTACAGTGAAGAGCTGGCAAGCTTTACTACCGGCGAGTTATATAACCATAAGGATGCAGAAGGGTTTATCAACTTATTTGGTTTATCCATGAAGGTTCGGGCTATGTTAGATGCAGAACGGGATGGTAAGTAGGTCCTGGTCCGCTAAATGGATTTATATATATCTTTGATTCTGTGAAGAAAAGTCTGTAAATTTAGATCTTCTATGATAATGACAGAGCAGAAAGTTCAAAATGAGCTTTCTGCTCTTGTTTTATTATGACCAGACGCAATGCACATACCAGGATGAGCAGACGGGAATTCCAACAAAAATGCCGTTAGAGCCACTCCCAAAGTTTGCATAAACCTCCAAACTGATGTAAGATAATTGAATTAAACCGCGAATCCGGTATCCGTCCTTAATTAACCATTCATAATATCTTGTATCAAATTTTTAATTTACACAAAACTTGAAACAGTCTCGCTTTTCCAGTTCCGCCCTCATCTGAATTACAAAAGGTTTCAAACATATCTATAAAGCCGTCTTCCCATTCTGACAATAACCAATCCATTTTTTATAATATCCATAGTTGTCAAATGCAGCATTTTCAACATACTATCATTAGAT
>JAIECC010000410.1 GCA_029068665.1 Lachnospiraceae bacterium | reverse complement strand
CTGTCACATAACGCAGCGGGGTCAATACCTCTTCAAAGGCATAAGATACCCCGATGAAAATCAGGCAGACAAAGGTCAAAACCAGTAAGATATATTTGGGTGGTATTGTATTTTTATTATTAAAGTTCATAGGACTACTTCTTTCTATATTCATTCACAACTATAGCTGACGGGCTTCCGCAAAGCTATAATAGGTCTGGTTTCCAATAATGATGTGATCCAACAAGGGAATCTGCACTAAATCCCCTGCCTCCCGAAGCTGCCTGGTAATCTTGCAGTCCTCCGGACTGGGTCTGGCATTTCCGGAAGGATGATTGTGAATCAGAATCAGATTCACTGCACTGCATTTCAAGGCTTCCAGAAAAATCTCCCTGGGAGAAATCAAGGATGCATTTACGGTTCCCATGGTTATCATCTGCTTTTTCAAAAGCATGCACTTCTGATCCAGATAGACAGCAAATACGCATTCCTGGGTTTTAAACCGCAGTTCCTTCATAAAATAGTCTGCAATATAGGACGGTTTCCCCAAAATAACCTGCTGCTCCGGTACCGTTCTTGCAATCCGCTTTGCCAGCTCGGCAATGGCCTGCAGCTGAATGGCCTTTACCCTGCCGATTCCGGGAATTTCCATAAGCTGTTCCCGGCTTAAATAACAAAGCCCGATCAGGTTCTTATGGTTTTCATCCTTTGCCAGCACCTGTCTTGCCAGCTGCAGGGAATTCATCCCAATACTGCCGTTTCGCAGAATGACTGCCAGTAATTCCGCATCGCTAAGTGCCTCCGGTCCCAACTGTTCACAGCGTTCATAAGGCCGCTCTGACATTGGGAGGTCTTTCATACATTCTTTCATGTTGTCCTTTCTGCGCTCGCAGAAAATGACTCCTCTTCTACCGGTTCTGTCCTACAGCAGCCGGTATATCACTACACCAATAATGACACCAATAATGCCCCCAATGGTAATCTTAATGGTCAGTCCAAAGGTAATAACAATAATTCCAAGATCCAGAACCACCGGATTCGACAATCCAAAGGACTGTCCAAAATTCAGCCAGCTTAAAAAAGCAACATCCTTTGTCAGCCATCCGATAAAGCCGCCGATGACAATTCCGGCCAGTATCATTAAGAACAATGCCCAATTATTTTTACCTAGATTTCCACCTGCCATGAATTCAGCCTCCTTTATCCTCATCCGGTTGTAAATCACTTAATCATATCATATTTCTAAACCCTTATCAACCATTCGCTGCAGGGACAGGATGATTCCGAATTTTGCATGAGGATAGGTCAAGCCCCCCTGAAAATAAGCTGCATAAGGCGGTTTCACAGGGCCGTCAGCCGAAAGTTCAATGGAGGCACCGGATACAAAAGCCCCGGCGGCCATGATAACATCACTGTCATACCCCGGCATTGCCCAAGGGGTCGGAGTAACATAGCTGTCAATCGGCGCTGCCGCCTGTATCCCCTCACAGAAGGCAATGAGCAGCTCCGGTTTGCCGAATTCGATTGCCTGTATAATGTCAAACCGCTCTTCGGTTCCATTTGGAATGGTTCGATAGCCTAAAGCTTCATAAACATTAGCTGCCAGAATAGCACCTTTTAACGCTGCGGCTGTAACGGTAGGGGCTAAAAATAGTCCTTGTATAAAGGAAGCAGTGACACCTAAGCTGGCGCCCAGTTCCTTTCCAAGACCCGGTGCAGTCAGGCGATAAGCAGACCGTTCCACACACTCCTTCTTTCCCACGATATAACCGCCGATGGGTGCCAGTCCTCCTCCCGGATTCTTAATCAGAGAACCCACTGCCAGATCAGCCCCCACATCTGTAGGCTCCAGTTCCTCTACAAACTCTCCATAGCAGTTATCCACCATGCAGATAATATCCGGACGAATGGATTTAATAAAACTGATCAATTCCCCAATCTGTGCCACGGATAAGGTAGGACGGGTGGCGTAACCCTTGGACCGCTGAATCTCTACCAGTCTGGTGTTCTCATGAATGGCGTTGCGGATTCCCTCCCAGTCAAAGGTACCATCTGACAGCAAATCCACCTGCCGATAAGTAACACCATACTCTGCCAGGGAACCGGAGGAAGGTCGGATTCCGATAATTTCATCCAAGGTATCATAGGGCTTTCCCACCGGTGACAATATCTCATCTCCCGGTCTCAGATTTCCGGCAAGAGCAATATGCAGAGCGTGGGTACCGCAGGTAATCTGGGACCGTACCAATGCATCCTCTGTGTGAAATACATCTGCATAAACCTGTTCCAGAGCATCCCGCCCAATGTCATTATAACCGTATCCGGTAGAGGGATACAAATGTGCCTCGCTGAGCTTATTCTTCTGCATGGCATGGAGCACCTTAAGCTGATTGTACTCTGCTCTTTGGTCTATATTCTGAAACCGCTCCTGCAGCCCTTCCTCAATCTTAAGACAATAATCCAGCACCTTTTTATTGATTCCCATGTGTTCATACATGGTATATATATCCTTGTTATCCATTTTATCCTTTCTCTGTTTCCATCATACATTCTGCTATAAATCATGGGTGAGTCTTTCCCATTTTAGCACAGAAACAGAATGGAAAACCGTTTTCCCAAAAAAGTCATATATTTGTAAGAATTCTATCCTGAATCCGGTCCAGCATCTGCTCCAGCAACGCTTTTTCATCCGGAAATGCACTCCGGTCCAGCCAGATTACATCCCGTTCCCGCCGGAACCAGGTCAGCTGCCGCTTGGCAAAATGTCTGGTATCCCGCTTCAGCACATAAATGGCTTCCTCCAAAGTACAATTCCCTTCCAGATAGTTCAGGATTTCCTTATAGCCTAAGCCCTGCATGGATACCATACTGCCGGTACAGCCGGAAGCCTTCAGCCTTTGGACCTCATCCACCAATCCCTGTTCTATCATAGAATCAATCCGTTTGTCAATTCGTTCATATAACCGGGCCCGGTCATCCGTCAGGACAAAATAGAGAAAATTATAGGGGGATTCTTTTTGACGCTGTTCCTCATTGTGTGCAGATATACAGGTGCCGGTCTGATGATAAAACTCTAAGGCACGAATCACCCGTTTTACATTGTTGACATGAATGGCATCTGCCGAAGCCGGGTCAACCTGCCGCAGCTGTTCATGGAGAAATTCTGCACCCTGCTCTCTGGCAAGCTGCTGCAATTTCTGACGGTATGAACCTTCTTCTACAGCTTCTGTTCCACTTGTTTCTTCTATAGAAGCTGTTTCATCGCATTTCTGTCCATGCTTTCCCTGATTCTCCTCTTGTTCAAACTCAATGTCATACAACAACGCCTGTATATAAAATCCGGTGCCGCCAACTACTATAGGAATGTCTCCTGTTTCGTATACCTGCTCCAATGCCGCTTTTGCCATTTCCTGAAACCGGACTACATTAAAGTCCTCTTCCGGCTCCAACACATCAATCAGATAATGGGGAATGCCCTCCATCTCTTCCGGTGTGATTTTAGCCGTTCCGATATCCATATGCCGGTATACCTGCATGGAATCCGCTGAAATCATCTGTCCATGAATGGCTTTTGCCAATTGAATAGACAAGGCGGTTTTTCCTACAGCAGTAGGACCGGTAAGGATAATCAATGGTTTTTTATTCTTTTTTGCTATCATTGTATTTTGGTTTTGTTC
>JAIECC010000041.1 GCA_029068665.1 Lachnospiraceae bacterium | reverse complement strand
CTACATTAAATACCTATTAAATGTAACAGAAATTTCTTATCAGGTCTGCTTCCATCGAAGGTACTGCCTTTCTAATTTCTATAACTTCATATTTCGCAAAATCAGTACTTGAATTTCATTTAACACATTCCTTCAGCAATGCCTGAAGCAGCATAATGTGATATTCCTCATCCTTAATGATTCTTGCCAGAACTGCATTGACATCATGATCTTTTATCATATTCATGTGCATCCTGTATTGATTAATTGCTCCATGCTCTGCTTTGATATCAGCCTGCAGCATGTTTCTTACATTTTCCGGAATGGTTAAATACTCCGGTGTCCACAGCTTCTGTCTTCCATTCTGCTGCCTTGCCACAAAGTCGACCGTTCCGCCCAACAGGGCAATCAGTTCACCTAACTTCTGTAAATGTATCATTTCTGCCATAGCGATTCCTAACAGGGTTCTGGCAATGGAGCAATTTTTACCGGAAAGGCGGTTCTCATTATTAATATACTGGGTAATCGCAGACAGTTCAGATACAGAACCACAATAATCCATGCTAAGCAGATTCGCATAAGCCGGATTCCGTTCCCGTACCTGAATGGGCGGATACGGCAGGTCCATCATAATCGGTCTTATATCTGTAAAGCTGCAGGTATTGCATAAAGGATTCCTTTTTTCTTCCATCATAATCTCTTCCTGACTATATATCTTTTAGATAATATATTAGATTATTATGACAATGTGCCAATCTGCTTTTTAATGAATCCCTTCGATTGCCACGCTGCCGCCTCGGACAACCTCAAGCCTGCCTGAAAAATTGTCTTTCAGCAGTTGAATCAGAGCATCATTCCGTTCTGATTGTTGTACACTCTCTATCAGAACTACAGATGTGTTATAATCAATGACTCTGGTCTGAAACACTTCTTTGATATAGGTCAGCTTCATCATGTCCTGTTCTGAACATTCATGGATTTTAACAAACATAAATTCCTTCCTGTAAATAGCAGTATCTGTAAGGTCTACAACCTTGATTACCTCTACACTTCGGTTCAGCTGCTTTTTAATCTGCTCAAATGTCTGATCATCACTGGTAAGACTGATCGTTATTCTTGAAATGGTAATATCTTCGGTTGTTCCCACGGTCAAACTGTCCAGGTTATACAACTTTCCAGCAAACAATCCGGAAATACGCGCCAGTACACCAATATCATTTTCTACAAAAAGGCTAAGCCATCTCTGTTTCATCATCCCTCTTTACCTCCCATAATCATGTCACTAAGTGGATTTCCCGGCGGTACAATGGGAAATACATTTTCTTCCCTTTCGATTATGAATTCAATTACTGTCGGAGTTTTCTTTGTATTCTTGGCTTCTAACAAAGCATTTTCGATTTCCTCCCGGTACTGGACCCGAATCGCCTTTGCTCCATAGCTTTCTGCAAGTCTTATAAAGTCCGGTGTATATTCCGGACAGGCAGCGGAAGGTGTATTACAGGTGGCAGAGCAGCTTCTACGATACCGAAGACAGGTACTGGAATACCGTTTATCAAAAAACATCTCCTGCCATTGCCTTACATTTCCCAAATACCCATTATTCAGAATGCAAACAATAACCGGCAGTTCGTAAACCATTGCTGTAGCCATTTCCTGAATATTCATTTGGATGCCGCCATCACCACAAATGGTAATTACATCCTTGTCAGGATTTCCCAATTGAGCACCAAGTGCTGCCGGAAGTCCGTAACCCATGGTTCCAAGTCCGCCAGATGTCAACATCTGCTTTTGCGCTGTTAATTCAAGAAATTGTGTTGTCCAAAGCTGGTTCTGACCAACATCTGTTGTAATAATCGCATTGGAAAATATCTGATTAATCTTTTGAATGATGGCAAGGGGTGTTACCCCACCGCTATGCAGTTCTGTCTCAAGGGGATGCTGCCTGTTCCATTCCATAATCTGTTTTCTCCATTGGGCAAAATCAAAATCCGGTGCCTTTTCCAGTAAAGCAGCAATTGCATTTTTTGCATCTCCTACCATGGGGATATCAACGACTATATTTCTTGAAATAGATGCGGGATCAATATCTACATGTATAATGGTCGCTTTCTTAGCGAATTCACTTACTTTTCCTGTAATGCGGTCATTAAAACGAACGCCGATGGAAAACAGCACATCACATTCACTGACTGCCTTATTTGCTGCATAGCTTCCATGGATACCAAGATTTCCAACATACAAGGGATGATTGTTTGGTATGGCTCCTTTTCCCATAATTGTGGTAACAACCGGGATTCCCATTTTCTCAGCCAGAGCAGTCATTTCCTTATTCGCACGGGCAATGTTGATTCCTCCTCCCAGGAGAAAAACCGGGCGGTTTGCCCTTTGGAGACAATCCAATGACTTTTTAATCTGCCCCATATGCACTGCCGTATTGGGCTTATATCCGCGAACCATAACACTTTGAGGATACATATCACTTCCCAAAGTCTGCTGAATATCCTTGGGCAGGTCTACCACTACAACCCCCGGTTTCCCTGAACTGGCAATATAAAAAGCTTTTCTTATAGTAGCAGCTAAATCTTCCCGCCGACGGACTGTAACTGCATACTTGCTGATGCTCCTTGTAATCCCAACGATATCAACCTCCTGAAATGCATCATTTCCAATCAAATGTGTTGGAACCTGTCCCGTAAAGCAAACCAAAGGAACACTGTCATAATTGGCCGTGGCAATTCCCGTCACCAGATTGGTCGCTCCGGGACCACTTGTTACCAAACACACTCCAACTTTTCCTGTTGAACGGGCATATCCATCTGCAGCATGAATCAATCCCTGTTCATGCCGTGGAAGAATGACATCCAGCCCTTCTACACCGTAAAGTGCATGAAATAAGTCAATTGCCTGCCCTCCCGGATAAGCAAACAGAGTATCCACATTTTCAGCCAATAATGCTTTTACAAATAATTCAGCTCCGGTGATCTCCATATTATAATCCTCCTTTTTGATTGCGTGTACTTGCTTGCATATAAGTTGTTTTTTTACGGTGCTGTCAAATGACTGCACCGCAATCTTATGTATGTTCCGGTATTCCCTCAATGAAGGTTTGAACCGACTGCTTAATATACTGTTCTCTGCTGACTTCAAACAGCTCCTTATCAAAAGATGCACTTAGGAATGTGTATCCAAAGGTACTGGAAAAGATGGTCAATGCCAGACATTCAAAATCCATCTTTGGAAGCTTTCCTCTCTGCTCCATCTCCTGAAAATACTGTATTAAAGAAGATAGAAACGCATGAGGAACTTTCATAATCAATGGTGCTGTTTCTTCGTAAATCTGCGGTGCCCTAAGCCCAATGGACAGCCTGACAAAATCCGGTGTCATCTTCTCCATATATTTTGTCATAAACATTTCCAAATCCGGCTGAAGCTCCCACTTAACGTTGCTAAACAGTTCCGGCACAAGATTTCCCCGCCATTTCTCCTGCTCAACACCACTTAGAACAATGTCTTTCTTTGTCTTAAACTTTCGAAACAATGTGCATTCATTCACACCGGCTAATTTTGCAATATCCTTTGTGGTAGTTGAAACATAGCCTTTATCCCGAATCAGAGACATTGTTGCATCTATAATCTTTTGACTGGTTTCATCCATGTCAATGTGCCTCCTTATATGCATGCAAGTGAACGCTTTCATTCTAGCATCTTGTTAAGGGTTTGTCAATTTTCAAATCATTCAAACCCTATTTCGGCTAATATTTATAATAATTTAATTTTAGCCGAAATATGCATTGCAACCCACCTATATTCCAATCACATAACTCATCTCATGCCATGATTCAACTATACAGTTCCTTACGCCGAAGACTGGTATACGGCTTTTCCCTGCGAATTTTCTCCGAAGCTTCCAAGTCAATATCAGTATAGATAATTTGTTCTGTATCATCAGACTTTGCCAGAATTTCTCCATTTGCATCCACTACAATGGATTCCCCGGCAAATTCCATCTCTCCTTCAGTGCCAACACGATTGCACATAGCCACTACCACAGAATTCTGAAAAGCCTGCACCCGGATTTCCCACTCAAACATCTCCATCGGCTCTGTTTTCACATTTACCGTGGGAATCAAAATGAGATTGGCACCTTTCAGGATCTCGGTTCGGATACTCTCCGGATAATGTCTGTCAAAGCAGACCACAATTCCTATTTTGCCGATATCCGTATCAAACACCAGGAAACCATCGTCCGATGGCGTATAATAATCCTGCTCGTAAAACTGCTCCGCTTGTGCAATATGCACCATTTTCTGTATTCCGAGAATTTCTCCATCACGACCAATAAGGATACTTGCATCATAGCATTTCCCGTTTTCTCTCAGGTAGATATTCGGTACGGCCATGATATGATTTTCCCTACAGGCATCACGAAGTGCATGCAGGACATCACCATCAATTTCACAGGCATATTGTAAAACTTCCTGATTGGGATATTGCGGAAAGAATTCCGTCAGCTGCACTTCCGGAAACAAAATCAGATCTGCATGACTTACCGCTGCTTCCCTTATTGCCGAAAGACTTTTCTCAAGATTTGCCGAGAAGTTTCCTGCATTTTTCATTTGATATAAAGCAATCTTTGCCAATTCATTCACCACTTAATTTCATTTCTTTATCAAAAGCTGAGTTTACCTCATCCATTGCCCGCTTATGGCTCACAGAACCCGTCCCTACAAGTAACTTGCGATTTCCATCATATTAACTCATTACAAGTAGAAACGATATTTTCCTTTTCCGTGCCCTGAAACCGTTTCGATAACTCCGTGTTCCACCATCTCCCGCAAAAGTTCAGATGCTCTGGAGGGCCTGATATCAATTACTTCCATCACATCCGAACGTCCAAAAATCGTTTGACCTGGAAATGCCTCACGCAGCCTGTGAATGTGATTTGCCGTTTTCGGCTGAAACATTCGCTCAATGTCCGCTTTCGCAGTGTCAATGTCCGCTTTTTTCGTTTCAATGTCCGTTTTTTCTGTTTTCCTGAATGCACTGTTGATGTGCAACATCCGGTTATGAAGCGGATGCTTCTCGTTCAACAACAGATTTCTCAGAAACAATTCCAGATACTCCGTCGTCTCGTGAATACCATTTTTCAAATCATTATAATTAGCCCTGACCAGCGCATTCCGAAAGTACCATGCGTTTTTAGCAAAAATATCATTTGTCACATCAAATCCCAATGTACGAAGATACTTGATAAAAAATACTGCGGTCGTTCTTGTATTGCCCTCACCAAACACGTGGATTTGCCACAGTCTGGACACGAATACCGCAAGGTGGTGAATAATCTCATCCATTGAGAGATCCCGATATGAGAACTTTTTCTCTTCGGAAAAATCATAGTCCAATGTTGCACGCAGCTCTGTTGCACTTCCGTACAACACTGTCGCCCCATCGAGTACCCATTCCTTCTTTGTAATATTATAATCCCGGATGCGTCCAGCATGGGAATAGATACCGGTAAACAGCTTCCTGTGAATGGAAAGATACTCATTTGGTGTAAAACTAAAGGCTCGCTCCGACAAAAGCGCAGCAACTCTGGCAGCAACCTTGTCAGCCTCCTCTGTACGGTCCTCCTTACGCGCCGGATTCGCCTCATAATAGGTCTGTAGAAGCGCATTTGCCTCTTCAAAGGATATCTCACCCTCAATATTGCGGACAGCAGTACGCACCAGATATTCTGATGTTTTAAGCCCATCAACCGCCTGTAGGCCAATGGCTGTATGCCATGCATATCCTTTGTCCCTCATTGCCGGTTCAGACTCTTTTATATATTCCTTAAACGGGTCTTTGTTCAATCCATATCACCTCGCTACTACTTTTTTATTTCTGTAAGAAACCCACCACTTCCGCAGATGTCATCATATTTCAATTACGCATTCAGTTTTGAATTAAAATCTACATGAACATAATTGTTGACCTCTTGGTGGTACAAGAGGACAACCGTCTCCACATGCCCACTATGCCCAAACTGATCATACACCGCCGCCTTCTTCACCTCATACCCCATCTCTCCCAACCGCTTCACATCCCTTGCCAGTGTCGCCGGGTCACAGCTCACATACACCAGCCGTTTCGGTGCCATCTCTACGATGGTCTGCAGCAACAATTCCTCACAGCCCTTTCTTGGCGGGTCCACCACTACCACATCCGGATGCCGTCCTGCATTTTCTCCCTTCCGGTAGAATTCCGGCACCACCTCTTCTGCTTTTCCACAGAAAAACTCCGTATTATCTATCCCATTCAATGCCGCATTCTCTTTTGCATCCGCAATCGCCTGTGGCACAATCTCCACGCCATAGACCTTTTTCGCCTTCTGAGCCAGACACAGGGAAATTGTCCCGATTCCACAGTACATATCCCAAACGACTTCCTCTCCACTCAAATCTGCATATTCCAGTGCCTTAGCATATAGCAATCTGGTCTGTACCGGATTCACTTGATAAAAGGACATAGGAGAAATACGAAAGGCAATGTCCCCGATATAATCCGTAATAAATGATTCTCCCCATAGGGTCTTACAGGTGTCACCCAGAATCCGATTGGTTTGTTCCCGATTTATGTTGATACTAAGGCTTTTTAAGGTAATTCTACCGGCATCCCCTTTTACACTCTGGTTATAGGCATCCACTGCACTTAACATATGTTTAACCAACCCAGCACTGCATCCTATCTCTTCATTAGCAGACTCCTTCCGATTCTCTTTTCGTAACGAAGATGATGGCAAATCCCCTCCATTGATAACCACACATACCATCAATTCACCTGTGGCAAATCCCACTCTGGTCAGGATATGTCGTACCAGTCCCTTATGCTGCTCCTCATCATAAATAAACCTGCCGGTTCGGTCCTGCCAGGTCTGGAGCCATACACGCAGCTCCTTTAATATGTAATCATTCACAGGATGTCCGATTTTACAGTTTTCCAAATCAATTATGGAATGAGTTCTTCCTGCATAGAATCCAATCTGCACCCTTCCATTTTTATCCAGTCCCACCGGGAACTGCATCTTATTCCGATAATGATACGGTTCTGTCATACCGTGGATGGGCTCCATCAAATCCCCTGCATTCTCCAGCCCACCGATTCGTTCCAGACAATTCCGTACCTTATTCCATTTATACTCCAATTGCTTTTCATAAGACATATGCATCAGGGTACAGCCCCCACAGCTTCTAGCATGAGCACACGGAGCATCCACCCGGTAAGGAGAAGGAGAAATGATTTCTTCCAGCCTTCCATAGGCATACTGCTTTTTCACCTTTACAATCCGTATTCGGACAAAATCCCCTACCACTGTATCCTTCACAAAAACCGCAGCGCCCCGGTTTTCTTTCTGATTTTTTTCCTTCGTATCAGAATCTTTCCCTGCCTTATCCACAGCTTCCGGCATCTCAACAATATGACCGATTCCTTCTCCGTCATTTCCCATATCCTCAATCATTATATTGTAGAGTTCATTCTTCTTCATTTCCCATACCATTTCCATTTACTTATTCGAAGAAATTTTCATAAGTCTATCGTCCCGACGCCCTCCAACATTCCCTTAAATATTCGGTTTCGATGTAGCCCTAAGATTACTTTCAAAATTCCGGTTAAAGCCCATCCAGCTGCCGCCTTCACCCTTATTCTTCAATTCTTCAATAAATATCTGCATTTTTGCATCCGTATTGTCTGCAAAGGATAACGCCAGTGCTTCAATCAAAGCCGGCTTCTTCGGAGAGCCGAATTCCAGTTCTCCATGGTGTGCCAGTACACAGTGCTTCAATTCATTGCCCAGCTTTACCGGAAAGCCTTGGATTTCCTTCATTTTCCAATCCAGCATAATGGTACACATCACGATATGTCCCACCAACTGACCCTCATCCGTATAGTCATTTTCTGGAAATTCCGACAGTTCCTCCACCTTTCCCAAATCATGACAAATGGCCGCTGTCAGCAAAAGATCCCGGTTCAAAACCGGATACTGGGCAGCATAAAAGTCACACAACTTCGTAACTGCCAGGGTATGCTGCAGCAAACCGCCGATAAAGCCATGATGAATGGATTTTGCTGCGGAATGCTTTTTAAATTTATCCGCAAACGCTTTATCCTTCACAAAAATTTCTTCCAGCAGCTGATGAAGATACGAGTCCTTCACACTGTTCATCAGTTCCAGCAGCTCCTGATACATTTTATCCAAATCAAATTCCGAACAAGGCATATAGTCCCCAACGGAATACTCTCCCTCCTGAGCTCTCCGCACCTGCTTTACGTTCAACTGCAGATTATTCTGAAAGCTGACAACCTGTGCCGTAATGGCAATATAATCCATCGCCTCAAAGTGGGCAATTCCGTTATTCAAATCCCACACCTTTGCATCGATGGTGCCCGTTTTATCCTGCAGCAGCATGGAATAATAGTTTTTCCCTGCCTTGGTCTGTAACGCCTGCTTCGTCTTGCAGAAATAGATTGCATTAATCATTTCACCTTCCCGCAGTTCATTTATATAATACATATGAATCCCCTTTCTCTCTCTAACGACATATAGCACTAGTATACTCCAACCCCGGTCAATTCACAACTCCCTTTCTCCCCCTTAACCATATCTGATCATACTGCTATGAGAATATTTTCCTTTCCTAAAGTTCAGGGTTGACCCACAGATTTTTATAGACCACCTCCCATAATTAATGCTATAATAC
>JAIECC010000409.1 GCA_029068665.1 Lachnospiraceae bacterium | reverse complement strand
CTCCTGACTGAATACGAATCCGTATCCTACCTGTGCACCGCTCTTCTCCTTCGATACCAGCACCTGATTCCAGTATGACAGGCCGTCAGCCTCTGCCTTCCGTCCCAGACACTTCTCATATAGCCTTGCAACAAAAGCTTCGGTTTGCGTATAAACAACCGGTGGAACCGTCTGCGACGTACCGCTGGATGGAAAAATTGCATGGCTTTTAATTCCGACCTGTGTTTCACTCTGATAGGCCGCGTATATTTTGTTGCCATTGACAACCATATGAATACTTGCCACCATGGAAGTGCACACGTTCATACCAAGCTGCTTCCAGGCTCCATTCTGATATCCCTGTACCAAAACCGCTTTCCGTACCGTATCATAATACCCAACATATGCAACACCATGTTTATCAACGACCAGATTAATAAAGGAAATATTATTTTTAGTAAATTCATTACCCATCTTTGTAAATGCAGCTGCATTTGCCGCATTACACTGGTATACAAAATTTCCATTTCCACGAATAGTCGTCAGATAAAGATTGCTGCCATTTCCACATATCTGGAAATCGTTTCCGGCTGCCCCTCCGGTATTTAGTACCTGCCAGGTGGTTCCTTTTCTCAGATAAGCACGGATTGCCTCACCATTTTTCCAATCCCGGTAAGCAACTGCAACACCGGCCGAAGTCACGGTGATTTTCGGATTTGCCACACTTCCCTGTAGTGAAATGCCTCCTGTAATATCTGTCAGAGTTTCCGAAGCATTCATACTGTATACCTTAAGTCCCGTATACTCTTCACCGCAGACGATGTACAGCAAACCATCTGTTCCTGTCTCAAAGTCCATGTCATAGGAATATTTATTCGGTGTCAAAACCTTAAGAGATTTCCAGCTTCCATTTGTATAGCGATACAACTCTGCTCTTCCACTCTCGTTAGAGCGCAGACCATACAGCTTACCATTGTAGCTGATGATTTTCATATTGCTTCCATAAAGGGTCCCATTTAAAATGCTGGCATTGAACCCGCTTCCATTCTGTACCGGAATATACCGATACTGCTCGGAATCCCAGGCTTTTCCTCCCATATCAATACTGTATTCCAGGTCAAAGGTAATGGTATCACCGCCCGCAGATCCTACGTTCCGAATCACAATACCACTATTCGTACCATCCGTATAGGTAATGGCCCGGGACGAAGACCTCTCCGACACGTCTGCCGTACCAAAGGAAGTCCGTCCGCTCTGAGTTGATAAGTAGCCCTTATTTCTGGCACCGGACTTTGATGCTGTCGTTTCATTCTCACCCTGCCGGAACAAATAGATATAATCCGAATACAGATTTGCCTTTGGATTTGCCGCCAGATTTACCCGGTATACGATAATACCGCTTTCACTGATTCCCGCGTCAATCTTATCCTTTAATTCTCCTTTATTATAAACGCTGCCCTTCTTCCGGTACTCCACCACAAAGAACTCCGTATCGGAATAAGAGGTTTTTAATATCATGGCATAATGATTACTGTCACTTTGTGGAGAAGATAAGGTATATGTTCCGGAAACTAACGCTTCATCTATATTGATCCACCCTAATTCCTGTCTGGTATATGCCAATGGATATTGAACACGGTAAGAAGTCTCTGCCATTATATCCCAGCAGCCTACCGGTCCTTCACCACATTCGGAAGTACCGTCACCACAGACTCTATAAGTATCCAACGGACCAAGCACATGCATAAACTCATGGGCTATCACACCCGCACCACCGGAAACACTATGCATTCTTCCATAATTGATGATATTGTAACAATTCATCATCATACCATTGATTGAAATCTGATACCCTGCAGCATTTGCTTTATGGGGATAAAAGTTTTTGTTTCTATTACTCTCCTCGCCATATGCCACCACAAAAGTAACGTTATCAATATAACCGTCTTTGTTATAATCCAGATTTCCCGAAAGCTTTCCCAGCCACTCACTGTTTTGATTCAGCTTTGCAGCCACATCTCTCAACAAACTGGTTTCTCCTCCCGGAGAATTATACTGCGTTGTAGTCCCGTCTAATTTGATAGGTACGATTGTAGGACTGCCGGCCGCTATCTGAGGCATGATATTTTCAATCTGGAATTTTCCGCAGGAAGCCAGAGAATAATAGTCCTTTACAGACAAAGCGCCAAGGCCGCTATCAGTCACATTATACAGGTTATAAATTTCTTCCCATCTTTTTTTCGCATAGCCGGCCGGCACATCATTCCAATAGTCCGACGAGGCATCCATATCAGTATCACTAAAGCTAATAAACAATACTATATTCGCCATCTTAGACGGAGTACTGGCGGCTGCTTTTACAGTTTCTCCGGAGAAGGGAAATTGCAATACCACCAGCAAAAGAGTTAATAATAAACAAACAACTTTTTTTCTCATCTTACTCCTCCTCACCTTTTAGGGTTTTCCTTATCTTTCTATCTTCCATAGTTTTTTGTCTTCTGCAAAATCTTTCTGAATCTCCTGAATACGCTGACGAATGGCCGTAACAGCCTGCTCCATTCCCAGCTTTTCTTCAATGTAATGCTTTCCTCTCTCAGCCAGAGACTGATAATACTCCGGTTCCTCCAGCAGCCTCCGCATATAACCGGCAGCTGTATCCACATTGGCATCTGCCCATCTGGCTCCCTTTTCATACGGCGGACTGGTATGTTCCAGCACAGTGAATTCATAATCCACCATACACGCCACATCTTCATTCATGAATTCCGTATTGGAAGACCAGTTCGTGGCAATGCATGGGGTGCCATTCAGCATGGCCTCTGCCATAACCAGACCAAAGCCCTCCGCCCGATGAAGAGAAACGAATACATCAACGGAACGAATCAAGCTGTTTACTACAACCTTATCCATAATTTCTGTTATATAATATATATTCTCATAGGCACCAAGAGAATCCTTTAATGCCTCCAAATCCTCCTGTCGGGGATTATTCATTTTTATTACCAGTCCTACCCGCTGATCTTCTGGTGAAAATGCCCTTTGAAATGCCTGAATGGCTCCCATAGGATTCTTCCGTGCCATGGTACTGTTTGTGTCATACATGACCAGAAACAGAAATGAATCCTCCGGAAGATTGAAATATTCTCTGTTGTATTGTTCCTCTGCCGGTGCCGTAACACAATAGGGAATTGTCAACACCGGTTTATCGGTCACCTTACGGATACAGGCACTGGTAAATTCTGAAGGGGTCCAGATTTCATCTACCAGCTCCAGACTCTTTTTCCAGATTTCTGGAAACTCCTCCAGTTCCCACAGCCAGAATGCAATATTGTATCGATAATCCCATACCTCCGGGTCCATTTTCAAATATGCCATGATCAAATCCATGGGTTCTATATGAAGCAGATTAATGCCATAGGAAAGTTCCTCCTGAATCTTATGATCCCAGCTATGGTCCTCTGCCCGTAATTCTCCATCCAGCAAAAAATCCTTTATGGAATAAGGGATTCCCGTGTGATCAATCTCATTGGCAAGCAGACGACAGCTTTGTCCCAAGCCAATTTCTGCACGGATACATCCAATTAGATTCACTCCATGTTCATATCGATGTGGATCATAAGGCTTCCGTTTCCGGTTCTGCATTTTTTTTAAGCTCCGCTCCTGAACCCGGTCCTTCATATAGCGAAGAAAGTTCATGGGCAATATCTTGACCAATACCGGTCGAAGCTTCTCCGACAAATCAATTATTTTCTGTGATAGATTCATTATTATAT
>JAIECC010000408.1 GCA_029068665.1 Lachnospiraceae bacterium | reverse complement strand
CTATCGTTGCTTTACTCTTTGTAAGGTGCTGCATCCAAGCTCTCCGCCACAGTTCCTGCACTGCAGGGCAGCATTCGAAACAGAATAAAACCGTTCCGGATGCCATAGATGAGACAGTTCCCAGTGTCCCACAACCATAAGAGCTCCCACAAGCAGACTATAGGAAAAAAAGCCCGGGATATACAAGACAGGCAATATCAGCATCCAGGTATCCCAGTTGTAGATCCGGCACTTGGTACAGCATCGGTTCTTCATAAAAACATCCCGAAAAGGACACCAGATCAGAATACACACCAGATCTCCTACATAAAACAACGTCGAGCCAATCAGCAGCTCCCGGCTGCCCAAAACTCCAAACTGTCGCAAGATCAGTATCCCCATTGCTGCCAGAGCCCATCCACCCAATACCAGACCTGCTCCTTTTCCATATTGCTTTCGTTCCTGACAGAATTCCTGCCAGAACCGGGAGGTCTGACCTTTGGGTTTCCCCTCTGCCACCCAGTCCTCATACTCCTTTGTAGGTTGAAATTCTTCTTTCCGATGCTTCCTGCAGCCCTTGGGGTTTCGATTGCGGGACGGCAGAAGCTTCTCCAGCATATACCATATCCATAGAAGCCATAGCAGATGCAAGACAGAAAAGTGCCGGAAGAAATTCATCCCTTCCAGCACTGTCAGTTCCCCCGGACGAAAAACGGCAATCCATACTGTCACCAGCAGTACCAGAACACGAAAGCCGAATTTCACCCAATAGCTTCGATATTGATTTTTTATTTTTTCCGGAATATTCTTCATCTCTTCTTCCTCCGGTTCCACCGGAACTACCATTCCGATTCAGAAGTCCGATTCCGCATTAGCAGTAAAGGAACAGCCTCTGCTGCCGGAATACCTTCAAACAACACACGGTTCACCTGTTCTGTAATCGGCACTTCTACCTGATACTTTTTCGCCAGTGCCAGTGCTGCCTTTGCAGAATAAACACCCTCTACCACCATTTTCACTTCATCCATGGCTTCCTGATAGCTTTTCCCCTGACCAATCAGATAGCCGGCATTATGATTCCGGCTGTGCGTACTGGTACAGGTCACAATCAAGTCTCCGATTCCGGACAGACCGGCAAAGGTCTCTACTCTGCCTCCCATGGCAGTCCCCAGCCGGGTGATTTCTGTAATCCCTCTGGTAATCAATGCTGCCTTGGTATTATCTCCAAAGCCAAGACCATCTACAATCCCTGCTGCAAGTGCAATGACATTTTTCAAAGCTGCACCTAATTCAATACCCACCATATCCGGACTGGTATAGACCCGGAAATAAGCATTCATAAATGCATCCTGTATGATTTCTGCTGTTTCCTTCCTATGCGCACCGGCTACAACCGTTGTAGGTATCCGCCGTCCCACTTCTTCTGCATGGCTTGGACCGGATAATACACCTACTTCTGCATGAGGAATCTCTTCTTCGATTACATCTGTCATATTCATCAGGGTCTGTTCCTCAATACCTTTGGCAACATTGACAATAATCTGATTTTCCTTTACAAATCCTGCCATCATTTTAGCAGTGGAACGTACAAAAATAGATGGTACTGCCAAAACCAGAATCTCCCGCCCTGCAATACTTTCCTCTAAATTACCGGTAACCAGAATCTGCTCCGGAATCACTACACCCGGCAGTTTTTCAATCTGCTCCCGTTTTTCATTGATCATTGCCACTTCCCTCTGGTCAATGGACCACAGGGTTACCTCATGTCCAGTTTCACATA
>JAIECC010000407.1 GCA_029068665.1 Lachnospiraceae bacterium | reverse complement strand
TTTCATCCCTATGCCGGCCTCCGTTATTTCTGCCTGTGTCGTGGGGTGGGATTTGTGTATAAGAGACAGATCTATGGCACCTATATTAATCCCGGCTCTGAATTCATACAGAATCTGGTAAATACAATTTGGGGTATGGAGAATCTGATATTGTAAGCGTATGAAATGGCTTGAAATCGGTTTTTTGAATTAGACCGGAAGGACTGGATATAATACTTCTTGTGGCAGGAAGTGAAAGGAAAACGAGTAAAATGAAACAGGGAATATTATTTGATTTGGATGGAACTCTATGGGATTCCAGCAGACAGGTGGTGGAGGCTTGGAACGAAGTACTGGCGCAGCAGCCGGATGTGGAACGTAGAATTACAATTGAAGATATGCAGGGCTTTATGGGTCTTCCTATGGATGAAATCGGACGAAGGTGCTTTCAGGGACAGAAGCTGACAGAAGAGAGGATCCGGGAAATCATGAAGGCCTGTGAGGAGTATGAAAATGATTATATCTGCCATCACGGGGGCGTACTATTTCCGTATCTGGAAGAGGTTCTGCAGGATTTGTCCAGGGATTACTTTCTGGCTGTTGTCAGTAATTGTCAGACAGGCTACATTGAAGCTTTTTTGGAATATCACCGGCTTTCCGAATACTTTACTGACTTTGAAAGCTTTGGCAATACCGGTCTGCAAAAAGGAGAAAACATCCGCCTGGTATGTGACCGGAATCATCTGACACAGGCAGTGTATCTGGGAGATATTCAGAAGGATTATGAGGCGGCGGTTCAGGCGGGGATACCATTTATTCTGGCAGGATACGGTTTCGGCGAGATAGATGCAGATGTGCCGGTGATTGAAAGCCTGAAGGAATTACGCAGCGCAGTGGAACAGGTATTTGCCCATGGCACCGGGATGGATGAAAGATAAGGAGCATTGGAACATATGATAATTTATGAACATGAAGCACAATATTATGAAACTGATCAGATGGGGATTATTCATCATTCCAATTATCTTCGCTGGTTTGAATCGGCAAGAATCCAATATCTGAAGGAAATCGGTATCGACTATGGAAAATGTGAGGAAATGGGCTTTGTAAGTCCAGTTATGGAAGTGAGCTGTACCTATAAGTCCATGATTCGTTTTGGGGATACGGTACAGATTTATACAAAATTTCAGGGATATACAGGTATTAAGTTCTATGTGACCTATGAGGTACGGGATAAGGCCACCGGAGAGCTTCGTACCATAGGAAAAAGCAAGCACTGTTTTACGGATAAGGCTGGGAGACCCATAGCACTGCAGAAAATGTATCCGGAAATCCATGAACAATTCTTGCGGGCAGTAGATCAATAGAAGTAACAGAGCGGCATGGGAGCAGAGCATCAACTGCTTTACAGTCCGTTACAATATACAAAGGTGGAAAGGAATGATAGAAGCATGTATAAGAAAATGAAAAGGAAGACCAGAGTCGAAATGATTATTGTCACAGTAATTGTATTCGCAATTGCTTTTGCGCTATTTTGGTTTAATGGTGAGACAAGAGATTATCTTCTGACCGGCGACAATATCAATCGGATTTCAGCATCGGAACTGCATGATGAGAAAATTGTGCGGGGACAGCTGTATGCAATCCTTGGCTGTTATGCAGAAGACGATGGTGGTGCTTATTATGTCATACCTGTAGGGGAAGATGAATATATGGGTGTCTATCTGGAAAAGAAATATGAGGACCGGGCATGGCAGATTGTGAACGATACGGTAGACTATGTAAATGGAGTTCGGGAGAATGTATCTTCTTACAGAATTCCTACAGGAGGCATGGTTTATTCCATGAATGGTGTGGAACGGCAGTATTTTCATGAGTGGTTTACCGACACCGGTTATATGGATGAAGAAGAAGTAGCTTTATATACAGTGGATTATACATATGTGGTTATTCCGTTTAATGAATGGAATACTAGCAGCGATATTACTTGTTATGTGTTTACAGGGATTTGTCTGGCAGTGGCCTTGTTCTGTCTCTTTTGGATTGTAACCGGTCGGGATATAGCCGGAGTGAAAAAGGCGATGCGACAGAACAACTGGAACAAGGATGAGGTTGAAGCAGATATTTTGGCCGGATTTGATAAAAAGAATGTGGTTATAGGACGAAGGTATGTGCTGTGGAACTCCGGAATGAGATGGAATCTTTATCCGGTTCATGATGTGATCTGGGCATATCAGTATACCCATACTACAGAGCACCGGCTATATGGAGTCATCAAAACCGGAACTACGGTTACCTATAGTGTACATTTTTATCTGCGGAACGGAAAAATGAAGGCTGTTTCCACCAAGTCAGAGCAGGAAGCACAGGAAATCCTGGAGTTCTTTGTGCGGACACAGCCCCATGTTATTGTAGGGTATTCGGATGAATTAAGGGCTCTTTGCCAGAATAATTTTAATCAGCTGGTTCAGTTGTCCAATGAAAAAGAAATGCGTTATGGACAGAACTATTATGAGGGAACCAGTCAGGAAAGCGATACCTGGCAGAATGATGAACCAACATTGAAATATGACCCGAATTCTTAGGCTTGACAAATAAAATCCTGTATTGTAAGGTGTAATTGTATTTTATGAAGTGAATAAAATCATGAAAGGCATAGATGGAGACAGTAGCAATTCCGGAACGTCATAGAGAGTCGGGGATGGTGGAAGCCCGATACCAGTAAGGAACTTGTGAATATCACTCCGGAGCCGCAGACCGAAGGAATCAAAAAGTTCCGTAGGCTCTGACGTAATTTCTGCGTTAAGGAAAACGCATATGAACACAGGCATATTGCATGTGGAGTATGTAGGAAATTAGGTGGTACAACGATTATAAACCCTCGTCCTAATGGACGGGGGTTTCTTGATTCATGAAAGCAATGAGACGAGTTGGGGAGCAGCCGGGAGGTACTCGTCCCCAGGAGTAGAAATCAAAGCAAGAAAGGAAGATAGAGATGTACGAAAAGGTATCAACAAATCTGAACTTTGTAGAACGGGAAGCAAAAGTGGAACAGTTCTGGAAGGATCACAAAATTTTTGAAAAAAGTATCGAGGAAAAGGAAGGCTGTCCGGTCTATACTTTCTATGATGGACCTCCTACAGCAAATGGAAAGCCTCATATCGGTCATGTGCTGACCCGGGTTATTAAGGATATGATTCCCCGTTATCAGACTATGAAAGGGCATAAGATTATCCGTAAGGCGGGCTGGGACACTCATGGACTTCCGGTAGAGTTAGAGGTGGAAAAGCTTCTTGGTATCGATGGTAAGGAGCAGATTGAGGCATATGGTCTGGAACCATTTATTGAGAAATGTAAGGAAAGCGTCTGGAAGTATAAAGGTATGTGGGAGGAATTCTCCGGCAAGGTCGGTTTCTGGGCAGATATGGACGATCCGTATGTAACGTATCACAATGATTTTATCGAATCCGAATGGTGGGCGTTAAAGAAAATATGGGATAAGGATTTGCTGTATAAGGGCTTTAAGATCGTGCCTTATTGTCCGCGCTGCGGTACTCCATTATCCTCTCACGAGGTGGCACAGGGCTATAAGCAGGTGAAGGAACGGTCTGCAGTTGTCCGGTTCAAGGTCGTAGGAGAGGATGCCTATTTTCTTGCATGGACCACGACACCGTGGACTCTGCCAAGCAATGTGGCATTGTGTGTGAATCCGGATGAAACCTATTGTAAAGTAAAAGCAGCAGACGACCGTGTTTATTATATGGCAGAGGCATTGCTGGATAATGTGCTTGGCAAATTAGCCACAGAGGAAGCGCCTGCATATGAGGTCTTGGAAACCTATAAAGGTACGGATTTAGAGCGGAAGGAATACGAACCACTCTTTCAGGTGGCTGCTGACCTGGCAGATAAGCAGGGGAAGAAGGCACATTTCATTACCTGTGATTCTTACGTTACCATGAGCGACGGTACCGGTATCGTTCATATTGCTCCGGCTTTTGGTGAAGATGATGCCAAGGTAGGGCGGAACTATGACCTTCCATTTGTTCAATTGGTAGATGCAAGGGGTAATATGACCGACAATACTCCATATGCCGGGATTTTTGTGAAGAAGGCAGATCCATTGATTTTAACAGATTTAGATAAGCAGGGCTTACTGTTTGACGCACCGAAATTCGAGCATGATTATCCGTTTTGCTGGAGATGTGATACTCCATTGCTTTACTATGCAAGAGAATCCTGGTTTATTAAAATGACAGCGGTACGGGAAGATTTGATTAAGAACAATAATAAAGTAAACTGGATTCCGGAAAGCATTGGTAAAGGACGGTTTGGTGACTGGCTTGCCAATGTACAGGACTGGGGTGTCAGCCGGAACCGCTACTGGGGCACTCCATTGAATATCTGGGAGTGTGAATGCGGTCATCGTCATGCCATCGGCTCCATTGCCGAACTAAAGGAATTGTCTGATAATTGTCCGGAGGAAATTGAACTGCACCGTCCATTTATTGATGCAGTTACATTCAAGTGTGAAAAATGCGGTGGTGAGATGCATCGTGTACCGGAAGTAATTGACTGCTGGTTTGATTCCGGTTCCATGCCGTTTGCACAATGGCACTATCCATTTGAAAATGAGGATATCTTCAAGGAGAATTTCCCGGCTGACTTTATCAGTGAAGCCGTAGATCAGACCCGTGGATGGTTTTATTCCCTGATGGCGATTTCCACGTTGTTATTTGACGAGGCACCGTACAAGAATGTAATCGTTTTAGGACACGTTCAGGATAAAGACGGACAGAAGATGAGTAAGTCTAAAGGAAATGCAGTAGATCCTATGGAGGCTTTGACCCAATATGGTGCAGATGCCATCCGCTGGTATTTCTACAGTAATTCTGCACCATGGCTGCCAAATCGGTTCCATGAGGATGCAGTTGTGGAAGGTCAGCGTAAATTTATGGGTACCCTGTGGAATACCTATGCATTTTATGTGTTATATGCGGAAATCGACCAGTTCGACCCGACAAAATATTGTCTGGAATATGACAAGCTGGCTGTTATGGATAAATGGCTGTTGTCAAAGCTGAATACAGTGATTAAAGAAGTGGATGGAGCACTTGGTGCTTACAAGATTCCGGAAACCACCCGTGCATTAGCAGAATTCGTGGATGATATGAGTAACTGGTATGTCAGACGCTGCCGTGACCGGTTCTGGGCAAAGGGTATGGAGCAAGATAAGATCAATGCGTATATGACCTTATATACCGCACTGGTTACCATTAGCAAGCTGTCTGCACCAATGATTCCATTTATTACAGAGGACATTTACCAGAATCTGGTTTGTGGTCTGGACAAGAATGCACCGCAAAGTATTCATTTATGCTCCTTCCCGGAGGCAAATGAGACATATATCGATACAGACTTAGAGGCATGTATGGATGAAGTGCTTCATGTAGTCGTATTAGGACGGGCTGCCCGCAATATGGCAAACATCAAGAACCGTCAGCCGATTGGAAATATGTATATCAAGGCTGCAAAGGAACTGTCTGAATTCTATGTAGAGATTATAGAAGATGAGCTGAATGTCAAGAAGGCAGAATTCAAGGCAGATGTTTCCGGTTTTACTTCTTATAGCTTTAAGCCGCAGCTTCGTACGGTAGGGCCGAAATATGGCAAGCAGTTAGGCGGAATCAAGAAGTATCTGTCAGAGGTAGATGGAAATCAGGCCATGGCAGATTTAAAGGCCAATGGAGCCATTGTATTCCAGGTGGATGGTGTCAGCGTGTCTCTGGCAGAAGAGGATTTATTGATCGAAACTGCACAGACCGAGGGCTATGTATCACAACAGGATAATCAGGTGACGGTTGTGTTGGATACGAACCTTACACCGGAGCTCATTGAGGAAGGCTTCGTGCGTGAAATCGTATCTAAGATTCAGACCATGCGGAAGGAAGCAGACTTCCAGGTGACAGACATGATTGCGGTTTATGTGGATAATAATGAGAAGATTGCAGATATTATCACGAAGAATGCAGAATCCATCAAGCAGGATACACTGGCGGAGGACATTGTGCTTGGACAGGTGAGCGGCTTTACCAAGGAATGGAATATTAATGGGGAGAAAGTAACCATTGGAGTGGAAAAGTTGTAGAAAAATAATTGACATTTTTGCTCTTGCTGTTGTATGATAGTTAGCAGCAGAGGAAGTAGAAATGCTGGGAAAGCTCTGTGTAAGCAGGGCTTTCTTTTATATTTAAATTAAGGTAGATTCTAAAATAGTTGTTCTATGGACAGGTTCCTATGTCCAATTTGGTCTTCACTTCATGTTATACCATGTCATCAACGCGTAGCGTTGGTGATAAGTGATACGTTTCCTCGTTATAACATAAATCACAGAAAATATAAGTTAAAAATAATTGATATTTCACCTTGCTTCATGATAGCATTTATGCTATCATGAAGCAAGGTGGAATATGAAAACCGGAGAAAATATGGCATATAATATCATATTCTATGAAAAAGAAAATGGCGAATCTGAAATATGGAATTTTCTTGAAACCTTACGCTATAAATCAAAAAATAATAAAGATGCACGTATACAATATAAGCAGATTACTCTTTATATTGAATTGTTGCAAAATAACGGAACAAAATTACCGAATACTATCACCAAACATATTCAAGAAAATATTTGGGAACTGCGCCCTGGAGATAATCGTATATTTTATTTTTGCTGTGATGATAATAATTTTGTACTTCTTCATAGTTTCCGCAAGAAAACACAAAAAACACCTGGCCGTGAAATTAAGAGGGCTAAATCCGAACGTGATGATTATTTAACGAGGAAGGAGAATAATAAATTATGAAAACTTGGAATGATTATAAGGATTTTGTGAAACATGCAGATTCGAAAACTGGAAGAGATTTAGCTGACATGGAAGAATGTGCACATATTATTAGTATTATTATTCAGCAGCGTAATGCCTTAGGGTTAAGCCAACGTGACCTTGCAGCCAATTGCGGGATGCCGCAATCCTCTATAGCAAGAATTGAATCCTTACAGACCACACCGAATCTTATCACACTCATAAAACTATTGCGGTCATTGGGGTTAAGACTGACAATATCGAAATGAAACAATATCCATTCTTTCGATGAAAGACAGTAATTAGGTCTTGTAGAATTTCTATATTTCTGATAAAATGTAATGTGTTTTGTAAATTGATAAGGAACTATGCTAAGGAGGCAATTAGGGGAATGAAGAAGAAAATCGATTTTGACAAAGAAGGCTTCAAAAAGGAAGTCATAAATAATGTGAAAACGCTTTATCGCAAGACCATTGATGAAGCCACACAGCAGCAGGTATTTCAGGCTGTGGCATATGCAGTCAAGGATGACATTATCGACCGCTGGATTGCAACTCATAAGGAATATGAAAAGCAGAATGTAAAGACGGTATACTATTTGTCCATGGAGTTCTTAATGGGAAGAGCTCTGGGCAATAACCTGATAAATCTGACATATTATAATGCAATTAAGGAAGCCTTGGACGATTTGGGCTTTGATATTAATGCCATTGAAGATCAGGAGCCGGATGCAGCTCTTGGTAATGGTGGTCTGGGACGGTTGGCAGCCTGCTTCTTGGATTCTCTTGCAACCTTGGGATATCCGGCATATGGCTGTGGTATCCGCTACCGCTATGGTATGTTCAAGCAGGCAATCAAGGATGGTTACCAGGTAGAACGTCCGGATGACTGGTTACGGGATGGCAATCCATTTGAGGTACGCCGTGCAGAGTATGCCTGTGAAGTGAAGTTTGGCGGATATGTTCGGGTGGAAAACCGCGATGGTCGGAATTTCTTTGTACAGGATGGCTATCAGGCAATTCGTGCGGTTCCGTATGACCTGCCGGTTATCGGATATGGTAATAATGTAGTAAATACTTTGAGAATCTGGGATGCAGAAGCCATTCAGGACTTCAATCTGGATTCTTTTGATAAAGGTGAATATCAGCAGGCAGTAGAGCAGCAGAATCTGGCAAGAACCATTGTTGAGGTATTGTACCCGAATGATAATCACTATGCCGGTAAGGAATTGCGTCTGAAGCAGCAGTATTTCTTCATTTCCGCTTCTATTCAGACTGCAATTAAGAAGTTCAAAGAAAATAACAATAACTTAAAGGATATTCCGAAGAAGCTGGCCTTCCAGTTGAATGATACCCATCCAACAGTAACCGTTGCAGAATTAATGAGAATCTTAATGGATGAGGAAGGTTTGGAATGGGATGAGGCATGGGAGATTACAACTCATACCTGTGCATATACCAACCATACCATTATGGCAGAAGCACTTGAAAAGTGGCCGATTGAGTTATTCTCAAGACTGCTTCCTCGTGTATATCAGATTATTGAAGAAATCAACAGACGGTTTGTTTCCGAGATTGAGAAGAAGTATCCGGGTGACCAGTCTAAGATTAAGAATATGGCAATTCTTTATGACGGACAGGTTAAGATGGCACATCTTGCAATTGCAGGCTCTTATTCCGTAAATGGTGTTGCACAGCTTCATACAGAGATTTTGAAGAAGAGAGAGCTGAAGGACTTTTATGAGATGCGTCCGGAGCAGTTCAACAATAAGACCAATGGTATTACCCAGCGGAGATTCCTGTTACATGGTAATCCATTACTTGCAGAATGGGTAACGGATAAGATTGGTGACGAATGGATTACGGATTTGAGCAAGATCAGTAAGCTGAAGTTATATGTAGATGATCCGAAGTGCCAGCAGGAGTTCATGAATATTAAGTATCAGAATAAGATTCGTCTGGCAAATTATATTAAGGAGCATAATGGTGTTGATGTAGATCCTCGTTCTATTTTTGATGTGCAGGTAAAGCGTCTGCATGAATATAAGAGACAGCTTCTGAATATTCTGCATGTTATGCATTTATACAATGAATTAAAGACGAATCCGGGCATGGATATGGTTCCGAGAACCTTTATCTTCGGTGCAAAGGCAGCAGCCGGCTATAAGCGTGCAAAGCTGACCATTAAGCTGATCAATGCAGTGGCAGATGTGATTAACAACGACGAATCCATTAAGGGCAAGATCAAGGTTGTATTTATCGAGAACTACCGAGTATCCAATGCAGAGATTATCTTTGCAGCAGCGGATGTCAGTGAGCAGATTTCTACTGCTTCCAGAGAGGCTTCCGGTACCGGTAATATGAAGTTTATGCTGAATGGCGCATTGACCTTAGGTACCATGGATGGTGCCAACGTGGAAATCGTAGAAGAGGTAGGCATGGAGAATGCATTTATCTTCGGTATGTCTGCAGATGAGGTTATGAAGTATGAGCGGGAAGGCGGATATAATCCTTGGGATATTTATAACAATAACCAGGCTGTCCGTATGGTTCTGACTCAGTTGATCAATGGCTTCTACTCAAAGGATGATCCGGACTTGTTCCGTGAACTGTATGATTCACTGACCAAGGAAGATGTATACTTTACCCTGAAGGATTTTGATTCCTATGCTGAGGCACATAAGAGGGTGGATGCGGCATATCGTGACGAAAAGGGCTGGGCAAAATCAGCTATGCTGAATACAGCAAGTGCCGGTAAATTCTCTTCTGACCGTACCATTCAGGAATATGTAGATGATATCTGGAAGCTGGAAAAGGTAACCGTAAAGCTTCCAAAGAATACAAAATAAATATAAAACAGAAAATCCCCTTTTCTTAAGGGGATTTTTTTGTTGAATATTGTATTTTTATGTTAATGATTGAAAAGATAGCGATTGCAGATAAGGGAATATGAAGTATCCCTCCGGAATAAATTAGAAGTAGGAGGGTGGAACCATGCGGGAAAAAATAACAATGATATTTGCCATGCTGGTTTTAATGATCATGATTCCTTATCTTGGCACCATGGCATTAACCGGGACCATAGGAGTGGCGATTACCTCTGTGGAAGAATTGAATACAGGAAAGACTGTATCGCTGGAATTGGACGGGCAGTATGTGGTTATGGACGTAGAGGCCTATCTGGCAGGAATCCTGCCGGCAGATATGGAAGGTTCTGATAATCTGGAAGCGTGGAAAGCTTTGGCGGTGATAGAACGGACCAACATTTATAAGCGAATGAATGGAAATGGAAATATTGATGAAAGCGAGTTGGAGACCAAGTATCTTCAGGAGGAGGAAATAAGTGAAGCCTGGGGAGAACGGAATTATGAAGCCTATAAGAAGGTGGTGGAGCAGGCAATTCTGGAAACTGCCGGTATTACCATTCAATACGATGGGGAATATATAGATGCGTTATACCATAAGGTCAGTGTAGGAAGTACAGTCAGTGCAGAGGAACTGTTGGGAGAGGCCGTTCCTTATCTGACCTCCGTTGTAAGCAGCCATGATGTAGAATCCAAGGATTATATGAACATTATTACTGTATCTAAGGATGAGGTGCAGGAGCTGACTGTAACAGAAAGTACAGAGCATGGGTATGTGAAGTCAGTAAGCTGTAATGGGGAAGTATTAACAGGAGAAGAAGCCCAGGAACGGTTTCAAATATATTCCCTGAACTTCTATGTTGAGGATATGGGAGGGGAATTCAGAATTGTGAGTCTGGGTACAGGTCATGGGCTGGGGCTGAGTCTCTATGGCGCAGGAATTATGGCGAGAGAAGGAAAAAAATATGAAGAAATACTCTCATATTATTATTCTGGTATACAATTGTCAGAAAAACCAGTAAATTAGGGGTTTACATAAGCAGGGGAAATGGTGTATCATTGTTAGGATATGTGAAAAAAAGCTTTCGATTTAAGCAGTTTAGAATGTGTGATAGAATAGGAAAATACAGAACATGAAGATACAGAAGAAAATTGGGCTTGCACTAATACTCTTGTCTGTGATTATCTCAGTCGGATTTGGAGTTTTATGGGGACTGGAACAGCGCAGGGGCACAGTGGAACCCTTAGAAAATAACATGGAAAATCGGGAGATGCCTACCCAGCCTGCTGATGAAATATCAATTAATCAGCCGAATGGAACCGTTGATAATGGTGTGGCCGGGAGTGATGGAAGACGACTGGTGGATTTGGAGGATTATTCGGAAGCGCCTTCGGATAATGGTCGTCCTTATTATATTAAAGTGAATCGCCAGCGGAATACGGTAACAGTATATACCTTAGATACGGATGGATACTATACGGTTCCTGTAAAAGCAATGATATGCTCTGTGGGAAAGAATGACGGCACTCCCTTGGGAACCTTTCAGACTTCAGATCGGCATGAATGGTGTGCTTTGGTAGGCAATGTATATGGACAGTATGCCTATCGGATTAGCGGACCGATTATGTTTCATTCCGTTCCGTATTATTCTATGCATAAGAATGACTTAGAGACAGAAGAGTACAATAAGCTGGGAGAGGCCGCATCCCTTGGCTGTGTACGATTATCTGTATCTGATGCAAAGTGGATTTATGATAATTGTCCGGCAGGAACGATTGTTACCATTTATGATAACGAATATGCAGGCCCGTTGGGCAAGCCGGCAGCAGAAACCTTAAATGTAAAGGATCGGCGTTCTGTCTGGGACCCTACAGATCCGGATATGGAAAATCCGTGGAATGAAGGGGAACCAAGAATTTTAGGCGGTGGTTTAAGAGTAATAGAACGAGGCTGTACTTATCAGCCCGCATGTGGTGTTCTTGCTCTGGATGGGGAGGGTACTGATATTACCAGCCAGATCATGATGGAAGGGCGTGTAGATGCCTTGACGGTGGGTGACTATCCTGTGATTTACCGGGTACAGGATAAGAACGGAAAAACAGATACAGTTGAAGGCATAATCCGGGTAGAGGATACGATACCGCCGGAGCTTGCAATTGAGAAACATACAATTACCTTGAACCATGCAGAGGCAGCCGAGGCAAATTGTATGTCAACAATCCGGCAGTATATGACTGCTGTTGATATGGGAGAAAAGCTGGAGTTAAGTTTTGATATGGATTTAAGCCGTCTGTCGGAGCAGAGTTCAGGGCGGTTTTCGGTAATGGTTCGTGCCATAGATACTGCCGGTAATTCTTCGGAGCCAATGGAGATAACAATTCTGCTGGATCGGGAACCACCGGTCATTCATGAGCCGGACCAAAAGGAATTTACAGCTGTTTCGGATGCAGATTTAGAGGAGCAGTTGCTGAATGCAATAAGGGTAGAGGATAACTATAGTGGTGTTGCTCAGGTTCATGTATCCTGGGTAAAAGAAGGCGGCTCCGGTACCTACATGATACTGGTAACGGCAAGGGATGAATATGGAAATGTAAGCAGTGAATTTTTTTATGATTTTTTAATTTCTTATGAATCCGATGAATAATTTTATCACCTCAGGCAACAATAGTAGCAGAGGTGATGAAAATGAAAAAATCCGTAGCAGAATTTTTAAAAGCAAATGGATTCTACTTATCCTTCGGAGTTGGTGTTGTTGCTTTAGTGGCGGCACTGGCTGTATACAACGTGAATGCGAATAAAGAAAAGCAGCAGCAGAATCAGGAAATAAATCTCAATGATCCCCTTGAGAATGATATTGCTGATGCAGGTGCTGAAGTAACGGAAGAACTTCAGGAAGCCGTTTTGGATGGCGACATGGATGTACCGATGGATATGTGGAGAAGAGATGATGTAGCAGAAGAAAACAAGGATTCTGTAGAAACCAGCCTTGTACCGGAGGTTGAGCCGGAGCAGGATGCAGAAGGACAAGATGCGGAAGGACAGGCTGCAGAGGAAGCGATGTCAAATCAGACATTGGCATACGAGCCCTTGGAGGGACTTACCTTTTCCGGAATGGAAGATGTGACCATGCCGGTACTGGGAAATACGATTTTGCCATATAGTATGGATACTACAGTTTATTTTCGGACATTGGGAACCTATCGCTGTAATCCGGGTATGTTGCTACAGGCTCCGGTAGGGGCAAATGTAGTCTCTATCTGGCATGGACAGGTAACAGCTGTAGAAGAAACAAAGGAATATGGCACCACGGTAACGGTCAATTTGGGAGATGGATATACAGCAGTCTATGGGCAGCTGCAGGATGTAAAGGTGGCAGTGGGCGATGAGGTATGGAAGGATACAGTTCTGGGTATTGTTGCTGATCCTACAGCCTATTATGAAAAAGAAGGCTCTCACTTATACTTTGCCATGCTGAAGGATGGACTGACCATTAACCCAATGGAGGTCTTACAAGTAGAGTAAAGGAATATAATTGTAAGTAAATAAGAAGAGGATGTCCTGATCTGTGAATTCAAAACTTCATACGTTTGGGACACCCTCTTTTAAATTGCATCTTTGGTTGGTTTGGAATTAGATTCTGTCAGACCGTTTTGTAAACAGGCTTCACAGGTGCCGTAGTACATAATGCTGCAGCCCGAAATCCGGCCTTTGAATTCAGGGAAAACCATACTGGAAGGCTCAAAAGGAAGAGAGCCGGGAAGATCCTGTACACAACCGCAGCAATCACAGAAAAAGTGTGGGTGTGGCTGGGTCATGGCATCAAAATGATCTGCAGTACCATTGCATGAGATTCGTAAAATCGTTCCCCGGTCCGCAAGCTGGGATAGATTGCGATATACAGTGCCAAGACTGATATTCGGCATGGTTTTTTGCAGTGCAGTAAAAACCATGTCTGCCGTAGGGTGATCGGTTCTGGTATTCAAATATGTAAGGATTGCATCGCGCTGGCGGCTTCGTTTCATAACCGGCATCAAAAAACTCCAATCATATTTATTGCATTTATCATAAAGGAAGTATTTTTTTTTGTCAAGGTGGGGAAACGATTGACAAATATATCAAAGTCTTGTTACTATGAACAAAGAAGGATAGGGTGGAAAATATGGAGAATGATGTGTTTATGGAAGAAATGTATCTGGCAGCAGTAAAGCAGCTCCGGACCATTGTTTTCGAAATCAATTACATAACAGGTCAAAATTATTGCTCAACTTTAATGCTGGAGAATTTTGGCATTGAAACGATAAAGAATGAAGATTTTATGTGCGATGAAGAAACTGCGGGAATTGTTTATAAAGAGGATGTAGAATTATATCATACTTTATTTACAAACCGGCAGGTAGAACGGACGGTTACCTGTCGATTTATAACGAAGACAGGGGGAGTTAACTGGTACAAGGTTACTTTGCAATATGATCGGGATGAAGCTGGTGAGCTGCAGCGGGTCATTGGAACCATGAAGGATGTCAGTGATGAAATACGTTCTTCTGCGGCATTAAGATATCAGCGGGATTTTGATATGCTGACAGGAGCTCCAAACTTTGAACGCTTTAATGGAGAAGTGAGCCGGCTTTTGGTATGGGACAATGGACATCGTTATGCCATGATTGTTTTTGATATAGAGAAATTCAAAGTAATCAATGATTTATATGGCATGCGGATGGGAGATCTGGTATTAATCCGACTGGCAGATGCATTAAGGGAAAATGTGGTATTGCCCAATACATACTGCCGTATGCATAGCGATGTATTTTGTATTTGTATTATGTATGAAACAAAGGGTGACATCATAAGATTTATTGAGAAATTAAAAAAGAAGATTGAAACCAACGAGTTTCATTTTGAGATAAAGACCTCCTATGGTGTATATCTGCCGGATGATAATGAGTCGCTGGCAGTAAATCTCATGTGTGACCGGGCAGCGCTTGCAAAGAAGAGCATAAAAGATAATGCAATGCAATTCTGTGCATTTTATGATGAAGAATATCGGAATGAAATTGTTAAGACCAGTCAGATAGAATCAGAGATGGTGCAGGCGTTAGAGGAGAGACAGTTTGTGATGTATCTTCAGCCGAAATTCAATCTGGAAAGCGGGGAGATTGTAGGAGCAGAAGTTTTGGCAAGATGGAATCATCCGACAAAAGGCATGATTCAGCCGGATGATTTTATTCCTTTGTTTGAAAAAAACGGGTTTATTATAAGGTTGGATGAATACATGTGGGAAGAAGCCTGTAAGGCAATTCAGGGCTGGAAAAGGGAAGGCCGTCGGGAGTTCCCGGTTTCTGTTAATGTGTCCCGGTATCACATTTTTAATCATCACATCGAGCGAAAACTGGAGAATCTGTTGAATAAGTATGATTTGACACCTGGAGCTCTTTCTTTAGAGATTACAGAGACTATGTTTTTCGGGAATTCCAATGAGTTGTACTATCTGCTGGAGCGGTTACAGAACATGGGCTTTCGATTAGAGGTAGATGATTTTGGTTCCGGATACTCTTCCTTAAATATGCTTAGAAATGTTCCAATCGATGTAATCAAGATTGATAAAGGTTTTTTGGATGATACCCTGACCACAGAAAAAGGTAAGATTGTAATCCGCCATACGATTGCTATGGCGAAAGAATTGCAATTACAGATTATTGCGGAAGGTGTGGAAACTACAGAGCATGTTAATTTCCTGAGGAATTCTCATTGTGATATAGCGCAGGGATTTTATTTTGCACGTCCGATGCCCCTGGAGGAATTTAACAAAATGAATTTTTGACATGGATTTCCAATGTTTCTGTTGACATCAATATATCACTGTTGTATATTACTTTTGTATTAGCGATAAGCAATCAGATTGTAAGTAAAAGGAGATAGAATTGTTATGTTTGATAAGATGAAAGATATTATTTCAGAACAGTTAGGAGTCGACGCAAATAACATAGAATTAGATACCTCTTTCAAAAATGATTTAGATGCGGACTCGTTGGATTTATTTGAATTGGTAATGGCAATCGAGGATGCTTTTAATGTAGAGATTCCTGCTGACGATGTATCCAATCTGGATACGGTTGAGGATGTCATAGAATATCTGAAAGGACTTGGGTTAGAGGCATAAAAATATAAGTTTTTAATTACGTAATGAAATAAATAAAAGACCTGTCGTAGTATTCTACGACAGGTCTTTTGCTGTTAAAATTGGTTCTTAACCTAATACAACTTCAACGGTATGTTCTTTGCCATCAGAAAATACCGGAAGCACATTTTCTTCAATTGCATTACCATCTACGGTTACACTCTTAACACCCTTGCTTACGTGAGAAGGATTGCTAACGGTGATATTATAGGTGGAATTCCGGAACTGGCGGGTTGCCTTAAAGCCATCCCAAGCTGACGGGATGGAAGGATCAACCTTCAAACCGTTATAGTCAGGGATAATACCCAGCATGTATTGAGAAACAGCAACGAAGTTCCAGGCAGCAGTACCTGTTAACCAGCTGTTCTTAGCCTCTCCAAAGCGTCCTGCATCCTTACCTGCAATCATCTGTGCGTATACATAAGGTTCGGTTCTGTGTAAATCAGAAATATCCTCCAGATAAGCAGGTGCAATCTTTGAATAGTATTCAAATGCCTTATCTCCGTGTCCAACGAAGGCTTCTGCACAGATAATCCATGCGTTGTTGTGGCAGAAGATACCGGCATTCTCTTTATAACCGGCCGGATAGGTGGAAATCTCACCAAACTCAATATAATATTTAGTAAATGCCGGATTGTTCAAAACAAGACCATGCTTGCAATTCAAGTACTTGTCTATGCTTTCCAGGGTCTTAAGATCATAACCCTTGTCCTTACCAATCTCTGACATAACAGCAAAGCCTTGTGGTTCGATAAAAATCTTACCTTCATCATTTTCCTTGGAACCAACCTTGCGACCGAAGTCATCATATGCACGCAGGAACCAATCGCCATCAAAACCATGCTCAACAATGTTGTTCTTCATCTTGTCAATTTCAGCCTGAGCCTTTGAAGCAGCATCATCCAAGCCTTTATATTTGCAAAGTGCTACATACTCAGGACCGGCATAAGTAAAGAGTGTTGCTACAAATAAGCTTTCTGCAACCTTTGAATACTTGTCCTCACCGTACTTTGGAGAAGTCCATGTCTGGAAGCTTTCTCCCGGAGTATTGGAGAAGCAGGAAAGGTTCAGACAGTCATTCCAGTCAGCACGCATGCTAAGCGGTAATCCATGAGGACCTACGTTGTTCACTACCCGGTAGAAGGACTGCTGTAAGTGATGCATCATAGGCTGAGCCAGTGTCTCATCATTCCGATATGGAACCATCTCATCCAGAATAGCATAGTCACCAGTTTCCTTGATATAAGCGGCAGTGGAAAGAATCATCCATAATGGATCATCCGAGAAATCACCGCCAACAGCATCGTTGCCCTTCTTGGTAAGCGGCTGATACTGATGGAAACAACCTCCGTCTTCGAACTGAGTAGCTGCCAGATCTAAGATTCGTTCTCTTGCGCGGTCCGGAATCTGATGTACAAAGCCAAGTAAATCCTGATTGGAATCACGGAAGCCCATACCACGTCCGATACCGCTTTCAAAGTAAGAAGCGGAACGTGACATATTAAAGGTAACCATACACTGATACTGATTCCAGATATTAACCATACGGTTCATCTTGTCATCCGGTGTATTAACGGTATATTTAGAAAGCAGGTCTGTCCAGCTCTTCTTTAATTCTGCAAGAGCAGCATCAACCTTTTCTGTAGAATTGAACTGTTCAATCATAGCATAAGCTCTGGTCTTATTCATAGTACCGTCAGCATTGAACTTTTCTTCCTGCGGATTCTCAACATAACCAAGGATAAATACAAGGTCCTTGCTTTCGCCCGGTGCCAGACTGATATTCAGGCAGTGGGAAGCAATTGGAGACCAGCCATCTGCTTTGGAATTATTTGCCTTGCCGGCTAACACAGCCTGAGGATTCTCAAATCCATTGTAAAGTCCCATGAAGCTTTCCCGATCACAATCATAGCCTTCAATATCAGCATTTACAGTATAGAATGCAAAATGATCCCGACGCTCCTTATACTCTGTTTTGTGGAATAAGGTAGAACCTTCTACCTCTACTTCTCCCGTATTGAAGTTTCTCTGGAAGTTGGTGGAATCATCTTCTGCATTCCATAAACACCACTCCAGGAAAGAGAAAAGCTTAAAAGTTTTCGGAGCTGTACCTTCATTTTTTAATGTAACTTTTTGAATCTCGCCCTTATAGTTATTTGGTACGAAGAAAGTAATCTCGGCCTTCAGACCATTGCTCTTTCCGCTGATAACCGTATAGCCCATACCATGACGGCATTCATAGAATTCAAGTTCTTTCTTAACCGGTGACCAGCCCGGTGACCAGATGTTGTCCTCTTCATTAATGTAGAAATAACGCCCACCCATATCTACCGGCACGTTGTTATAACGATAACGGGTAATTCGTCTAAGCCGCGCATCTTTATAAAAGCTGTAACCTCCGGCGGTATTCGAAATCAATGAGAAGAAGTCCTGGTTTCCTAAGTAATTAATCCAAGGATACGGAGTCTTAGGATTCGTAATAACGTATTCTTTGTTTTGGTCGTCAAAATAACCGAATTTCATGTAACTATGTACCTCCCTTTGTTCTAGCTGGCGTATGTGCCTCATATAAGCCATTATATATTATTCATGGGATAAAAACAAGAAAAAGTAGATGTAAAAGAAGTCTTTTTATTATGATTCAGCTGTATAAAAATGATTGTGCAGGATGTACCTGAGTGCTTGCTCATGAAGTACAACCTGCACAATCGTTTTATAGAACTGCTGTTTATGAAGTAACGGTGTAAAAATGCTGGGTCACGGTCTTACTTTTGCCCGGTGCCAGCTCCTCATAGCCGGTATCTCCCGGTGCCAGTGGAAGATTTGGTGCATCGATGATCCAGGACATTGGTTCCGGACAGAAATACCCTTTCTCACCCCAATCGTTCCAGATGATCCAAAACTTATAATCCCGGCAGACCTCATAACGGATTTCCTTTCCGGAAGCAATATCAGTTGCAACAATTCCATAGAATGGTTTCCCATCGATATCTCCGGTTTCTGCATAGTATACATCATTATTGATAATCTGCTTTACGGGAACCATGGAACCGGTCAGGTATTGCTTATCATGATTATCCAGAGGCATAAAGACACCTGTTGGCAGGCAGCGGCTGTTTAACTGCCACTTTTCACCGATCGGTACATATAGCCGCATGTCCTCACCTCTGCCGTCGGAGGTAAATGGTCCCATCATGGTGGTGTGGGTACATACACCATACGGCATCTGTACAGAGGATAAATTCGTCATTGTAAATTCATAGTTCAATCCATTTGCTGAAAGGGTGAAAGTGAACTCTGCCTTGAATTTGATTGGTAAATACTGGAAGAATTCATCTGCTTCATCATATAAATATTCTGTTCTTGCTATAGCTGTCTGCTCTTTTGCCAACACTTCCACAACAGAATAAGAACGCTTATGTAAAAAACCATGAATAAAGTTGCCTAATGCAGTTTCGTTTACCGGTAATTGATAAACGGCATCCGAAGTCTTTAATTTACCTCCATTTAACCGGTTTGGAAGATAAAGGGAAGGTAGTCCATAGACTTCAGGAGATTGTTTGATTTCCTCTATGGAAGTATCCGCATGAAAACGGAAGATTTCTATATCATTGGCATCATCCCGCAAACGGATCACATTGCTGCCGATACCGGGCGCAATCATGGCAAGATAACCGCCTGCCCTTAATTCAATACAAGATTCTCCTTTATAATCGATTAAATGTGCTGTTGCTGCTTCCATCTTACTACCTCCGTTCACATTCATAATAATACGCTGACAATAGATTTGTATAGCTTATATAAT
>JAIECC010000406.1 GCA_029068665.1 Lachnospiraceae bacterium | reverse complement strand
TCTTCAACATTCCCCACTTTAAAGATCATATAGGCATAATCACTTTTTCTGGTATTAAAATCATATAAGTACTCCAGATTAATCTTATCTTCCTCCAGCAATGTCAGTATCTTGTACAGACCGCCCGGTTTATCCGGAATTGCTACAGCCAGTACCTTTGTAATTGAAAAAATATACCCCTGTTCCTTCAATGTTGTTGCTGCCAGATAGGAATCGTCTACAATCACCCGCAGCACACCAAAATCCCTGGTGTCTGCAAGGGAAATTGCATGCAGACTAACCCCCGCATCGGAAAGTACTTTCGTTACTTCTGCCAAATTGCCAATCTTATTTTCCACAAAAATAGATATCTGCTTTACTGTCATAACCATTACCTCCTTTTTCATTTACAACACCCATATAAATTACCCCTGATACAGATTCCGCTTATCAATCACCCGGACTGCCTTGCCTTCACTTCTTGCAATGGTCTTTGGTGCAACCAGCTTCACATCTGCATAAATACCTAACATTGCTTTTAATGCACTGACTAATTCTTTTTCCTGCTGGGAAATTGCACTGATGGAATCCGAGAACATCTCCGGTGTCATTTCCACCTGTACCTCCAGATTATCACTATTGTTTACTCTGGTAACAATAATCTGATAATTTGCAGGATAGCCCTTATTGAGCAATACAGTCTCAATCTGAGACGGGAATACATTCACACCCTTGACAATCAGCATGTCATCACTACGTCCCAACGGCTTTGTCATTTTCACATGGGTTCTTCCACATGGACACTTTTCATGACTTAAGATACAAATATCCCTGGTCCGGTACCGCAGTAATGGAAATGCTTCCTTGGTAATACTGGTAAATACCAGTTCACCCTTTTCACCATCCGGCAGCACTTCACCGGTAACCGGATTGATTATTTCTGCAATGAAATGGTCCTCATTCACATGCATGCCGGTCTGGGCTTCACATTCGAAGGAAACACCCGGTCCTGAGATTTCCGTTAAACCATATATGTCATATGCCTTGATTCCGAGCTTCTCTTCAATATCGTGACGCATCTCTTCCGTCCATGCCTCTGCACCGAAAATACCCGCTTTCAGCTTGATCTGATCCCGCAGCCCCCGCTCGATAATGGACTCTGCCAGATAAGCGGCATAGGAAGGGGTACAGCAAAGAATCGTAGACCCCAGATCCGTCATAAACTGAATCTGCCGCTCCGTATTTCCAGATGACATAGGAAGAGTCAGAGAACCTACCTTGTGAGAACCGCCATTTAAGCCGGGACCACCGGTAAACAGACCATATCCATAGCTGACATGTACCACGTCTTCCTCACTTCCACCTGCAGCCACGATGGCTCTTGCACAACACTCATCCCAAAGATCAATATCATGCTGAGTATAAAATGCAACCACTCTCCGTCCCGTTGTTCCACTGGTAGACTGAATCCGCACACACTCACTTAACGGCTTTGCCACCAATCCATAAGGATATTGATCCCTTAAATCATCCTTGGTAATAAATGGCAGCTTATGTAAGTCTTCTCTTCCTTTGATATCCTCCGGCTTTACACCCATCTCATCCATTCGCTGCCGGTACATTTCTACATTATTGTAGACATGTCTCACCTGCTGTACCAGCCGCTCGTCCTGCCATGCACGAATCTGCTCCGGGGATGCACATTCGATTTCCGGTTGAAAATAATTACCCATTTGTTATACCCTCCGTATCATATTTTAGTTACCCGCTTTATATAATACAGCCGGTCTATCGTTTCTATGGATTTATAGAAATAATAGACCGGCTGCATTCTGCGTATCTATCTATAAATAGAATATCATTTCTTAGCTTTCCAGTAAAGAAAAATTGTTACAATCACTTCAACAATCCGGAACGATTAATCGCACTGATTAATGCAAAGGCAGAGGCTTCAATAATATCATTCTGAATTCCTGCCCCCCAGGCAACGGTTCCGTCTGCCTCCTGAATTCCCACATAGGCACATGCCTGGGAATTGGAGCCACTCTGTAATGCATGTTCCTCATAACAAATCAATGAGAATTCAATATCAAAATGCTTCTTAACCGCATTGGATATGGCATCCAGCCGCCCATTCCCTTTTCCGTGGTATACTTTCCTTGCACCATGGACATTAATGGTAATTTCCGCCGTAAACTGTTCTCCCTGTGTAAAATGTGCCTCTAATAATTCAATCGGTGTATTTACATTTACATAGGTGTTCCGGAAAATGTCCTGTACTTCATCTGCCGCTAATTCCTTGTGCTGATGATCGGAAACATTCTTTACTGTATAACCTAAATCTTCTCTCATCTTTGGCGGGAGATCAAAGCCATATTTCTGCTCTAATAAGTATCCAATTCCACCCTTGCCGGACTGACTGTTAATCCGAATCACGTCACCATCATACTTTCTGCCTACATCCTGTGGGTCCAACGGAAGATATGGTACACTCCAGCGGTCTACATTGTGATCCTCCCGCCACTTCATACCCTTTGCAATAGCATCCTGATGGGAACCGGAAAATGCAGCAAAAACCAGCTGTCCGGTATATGGAGAGCGCTCATAGACATGCATTTTCGTTACCCGCTCATAAAGCTCTGTTAATTCCGGAATATTGCTTAAGTCAATCTGCGGATCCACTCCATGGGTAAACATATTCATGGCTAAGGTAATGATATCCACATTACCGGTACGTTCTCCATTGCCAAATAAGGTTCCTTCAATGCGGTCGGCACCGGCAAGCAAGCCTAGTTCTGCATCTGCCACGCCGCAACCCCGGTCATTGTGTGGGTGAAGGGAAAGAATCACATTCTCCCGGTTCTTCATATTCTCGCTCATGTATTCAATCTGACTGGCGTACACATGAGGAAGGGACATCTCAACGGTGGCCGGAAGATTGATGATGACCTTTTTATCCGGCGTCGGCTGCCAGACATCAATGACTGCATTGCATACCTCTAAGGCATACTCTACCTCTGTTCCCGTAAAGCTTTCCGGTGAATATTCGAACTGGAAGTTTCCGCCATCCTCTTCTGCCAACTGCTTCAACAGCTTTGCACCGGAAACCGCAATCTCTAAGATCTCTTCCTTTGATTTCTTAAATACCTGTTCCCGCTGTGCGTAAGAGGTAGAATTATATAAATGCACGACTGCTTTTTTGCATCCCCGTACTGCTTCAAAGGTCTTCTTAATAATGTGTTCTCTGGACTGGGTAAGTACCTGTACGGTCACATCATCCGGAATCAAATCCTCCTCAATTAATGTTCGTAAGAAGGTATATTCTGTTTCTGAAGCTGCCGGAAAGCCAACTTCAATTTCTTTAAAGCCGATTTTTACCAGCATCTGAAAGAACTCTACTTTTTCTTCCAGGCTCATAGGAACAATCAGTGCCTGATTGCCATCCCGTAAATCTACGGAACACCACATAGGTGCCTTGTCAATATACTCCTTGTGGGTCCATTTCAATGACTCTGTAGGCGGCATAAAATAGCCTCTTTGATACTTCTGATAATTCTTCATTTCATTTACCTCCTTTTTCTGCTTCTGTAGCATTTCCCATATACGCCGATATGCTTTGCAGAACCTTCTGCCTTACGGAAAAGGATTTCCCATAAAGTAAAAAAGCCCTCACATCTCTATACTTAGAGACGTAAGGAACTTACGTGGTACCACTCTAATTCATACTTATCGTATGCACTCGTCACAGATACGAACCTTAAAACGAAAGGTCTTATATCCTCCTGCAATAACGGTCAGGCACCGGCATAACCTACTATCAATTCAGTCTGCTGCTCAAAGGCCAGTTCAAACTTAATCCATAACTGTCTCACACCAACCGACAGCTCTCTGTCTATCTCATAAGCCCTACTACTCCTTGTCAACGCATTTGGGATTTCTAACTAACAAGTTAGCATAATTTTTATACCCTGTCAATGAAAAAATCTGTAATCCTCCACTATTCGTCCTTGCTGCTGAACGGAATATGACAAATCCTCTTATACTATATGTTACATATTGTCAAAGTATTCCAAACTTATTCCACCAAAAAGTCTGCCATACGACTTTCTAATTCTTCTGCAATTCCCCGAAGCTGATTTACATTCTCCGAAATCTGGCTTACAATGTTGCTTACTTCGGCAACGGAAGCTGAGGTTTCTTCCGTACTTGCCGCATTTTCTTCTGCAATAGCAGTCAAATCCTGTACAATGTCGATAACATTGACCCGGGCATTATCCAAAACCTGTGTCTTGTCTGCAATATTACCCACGCCAGTCATGGACATGTCAATCTTGCTCTGAAGCTGCTCGAATTGTGCTTCGATTTTCCGGATATTATGATTCTGCTCATTCATAATCTCCATAACCTCATTCATGGTATCTACTGCCTTATTGGAATCAGCAATCAGTAATGTGATGATTTCACCTATTTGACTGGCTGAATCATTGGACTGCTCTGCCAGCTTCTGAATCTGTGATGCAACAACGGCAAAGCCTCTTCCCTGCTCACCGGCTCTTGCAGCTTCAATGGAAGCATTTAAGGATAACAGATTGGTTTGTTCTGCAATGAAGGTAATCAATTCGGTTGCTTCCCGAATCTTTAATGCTGATTCATTGGTGGTATTGGTTTGCTGATAAATTAAGTCAATCGACTCCTTTGCCTTGTCATTGATACTGCTCAGTGCTCTCAGACTTCTGGATGCTTCATCTCCAGAAGTTTTCATTGCATTGGCATAGGAATACAGATTCTCTACCTCGTAGTTGGTCTCTTCCACCATATTGCCCATCTGAATTACATTTTCTGTTGCCTTTTGGGTTTCCTCTGCCTGGGCACTTGCGCCTTCTGCTATTTCATATACAGCCTTTTCCACCTGTTCCACATTATTAGCGGTTTCACTGGCATGCTCATCCAGACTGGTTGCTGCTGCATATAGATTGCCGCTCTGCACCTTAATCTCAGTAACCACTTCTTCAAATTGATTCCGAAGTTCATTTAAAGAACGGCCCATCAAGCCCACTTCATCCTTTCGAATCTCCATCTGATCCTGTTTTTCATCTTTACGCAAATCCAGGGTGGAAAACCGATTGGCAATTCCGGACATTTCCTTAATCGGTCTTGTAATAATGCCGGCAACAATAACAGCAATAATCAGACACACAACAAAAGCAAGAATCATACTGCCAAAGGTTTTTAATAAGATGGTTCGTATTTCTTTTGCCATCTCTGCTTTATCCGATGAAATAATCAATAAAAATCCATGTTCCACATCCGGATAAACACCTGCGTACTTAATTGCTCCCCGGTAGTCGTATTCATATACGGTTGTAACCTGAGGTTTGCCCTCTGCAATTTCAGCCAGAATATTTTTAACAACGGAATTCTCCACCGGTTGTCCAATCTTTTCCTCAGTGGGATGATACAGCATGGTACCATCTAAATCTACTACATATGCATAGCTGCTTTCTTTACCATTAATCTGAATATCCTGCAGGATTGCCTTCACTTCCTCTGTTCCAACCACTTCCAGACCAGAGGATGCTATGTAATTGCCCAGCATTTTACCATTTGCATTTGCCATATCACTCATATAGCGTTCCTGCGTAGCCGAAAAGGTTCTGGTTGTAGCGGGTTGTACGGTTCCCCATACCAATAAAGCACACACCACAATCGTCATCGCCACCATCAAAATAATACGGCTTCGAATCGAATGTACAAACCCTACTCTTGCATCTAACTGTTGATGGATTTGCGTTCCCCGCTGCCTCACTTCATTATCAACTGCCATTTCCTGATCACTCATACTTACCTACATTCCCTTCATTCTTTCTCTTGTTGATATTTTCTACAAAATCCTGCTTCAATATTGTTAATATTTTACAATATATTACACAAAAAAGCAAGGTTTCACACCGTTGAATCTTCTGTCTTCTTCATCAGTTCCTTCACCAATCCCATACAGCCCTTCTCAATATCCTGAAAGGTCTTTGTGAAGTCACCGGTATACCATGGGTCGGCAATATCTCCCGGATGCTCCGTGTAATCTAACAGAAGGTGCAGCTTCTGCTCCGGATCGCCTCCTAGAATACGATGCATATTCCTAAGATTCTGCTGATCCATACCAATCAGATAATCGTAGCTTTGATAATCTTCTCTGGTCAATTGAACTGCCCGCTTACCATCACAGGAGATGCCATGCCGTGCAAGCTCCTTGCGGGCAGGGGGATAGACCGGGTTGCCCGTACCATTCCAGATTTCCTCTGTGCTGGTGGCAGCAGAGGCGATTACAAACTGAGAGGCGATTCCCTGTTTTTCTGTCATGTCTTTTAAAATGAATTCTGCCATGGGGGAACGGCAGATGTTGCCGTGGCAAACGAAGAGTATCTTAATCATATTTTATCCTTTCTCACAATGCCCGAAAACACCTTATTTGGGCACGTTTTGCGGACCTGTGGTTTTCAATTTCAGCATCCCGTTTTATTACACTTTTTGAAAATGAGGCAAATCAGAGCAATTCACAGTCCTCATTCGTAGTCTTTCCATAGTCGAACAGGTGGCAAAACTACTCCGCTTTTTGCGGAAACGGTGCATTGCCCCGACAGACAGGCGAATTTGGAGATGCATGATTTAACGATAAGATTTCCCTACTCATTATAGCAGAAAGCTCTTTTTCATACCACCACATTTTCATTGTTATTGCCTGTCATCCAAATGAAAAACGCCCTGCCAAAACAGAGTGCCTTGATTTTTCCTGTTAAATTGCCCGGAATAGTATGTAATGCCATTTTTGCTCATTGTTTAGCTCAAATCTCGTCATCCCACATGGCCTCCTAGATCTTTCTTTTTAGTTCATTTAAATTATTCTCTATATTCGTGACATCCACAAAATGTATCCTGACCACCGTTCCATCACCTGACTCGAATTTAATTTCTTTGTGACCGCGCATCTCATCATTCACAGGGTACAAAATCCATATCTCTGGTGTCTCATATTTTTTTGAATAGGCATACATCTGATACATGTCAGCTTGCGATATCCCGTAGTTCTTACGCTCATTATCTATCAATCGCTTCCACTTAGTGTCCATAATAATAGTCCGCCCATCACGTTCCAAAACAATATCCGGCCGAAGTGCAAACCGGTTCCTTGGTTCCACAAATAGATAGTGTCCCCTGTTCTGACTAGAAACATCCCATCCATCTGGTACAAAAACCTTCTTTATTTGTTGCGCTACATAACTCTCATAAACTGACTCCATTGGAAATAGCAGTGCTTTTGAAGTTGTATTTCCAGAGAATGTTGTAAAACTCTTGTTTTGAAGGAATATCCTGGACCACGGAATCAACATCTCATAATCTTTCGTATTCCTGTTGAGGATCACCTTGGAGAAATCTTTATCGTAATTCTTTGAAGCCTCCACCATTTCAAATGCGGTTAGAAGCTGCCTAATTTCCTTGGCGTTTTCCGCAGATATAGTCAATTTCTGCAACTTTTCGAGTGTGGCCTTTACAAGCCGGTTCTCTGGTCGGTTAGGGTGGAACTCCTCAAACGCAACATAGAACCGCTCCTTGTGGACCAAATTAGCCTGCACGTGCTTTCCTACAAGAAGTTTCCCCTTATAATATTTGAGATTATCCTCCTGCTGCACGTAAGAGGAACGAATGCCATGCTTTACAAGCTGGCGCACCTCCTGCAGATACATATTGATGAATATCTCATAAAGATTCATGCGATCCACTTTTAAGAACGCATCATTAAAAGCCTTACTCGGAAAATCCTTCATGCTTCGGAGCATTTTTAGGAAGATGCGCTTGGTCTGCTTATTCCCTTCATCTGCACCGTCTCCAAAAGATATCTTTGGAAGGACCTGGATCTGAAATCCATTCCTAATCTGGATCAGTCCCACGTAATTCTTAAAAGAGAGCACCTCGCCTATATTCCGGCGGTACCCGATTCGCATAAACTCTAACGCATCAGCGTTTTCCTCTGTTCTGGCAAACTCATGAATAAATGATGTCAGGTCATCGAAGTCCTTCTTGACAATACATGTGAAATTGTCATCATCCTTGTAATCAGTATTGCAGATGATGGTATCAAATTCTCTCACCTCTACAAGTTTACCCATGTTCTCACCACTTTTCTATTCGATCTCTATGTAACTCTGAATGTATTCAAATGCTTCATCATGGATCATATATTTTTTCTCTGGCAGATCAACAATATCTTCTGGATTCCCTTTAAATATACTTTTTGCTTTTACCGGCTCATCCAGAATAAACTTAAACTTAGGATCGCTCTTATCATTGTCTCCCAATACAAGCTGTATCTTCGCGTAATCTTCATAGAAGTATTCTTGAAGAAGAGGTATTACTTTTGATCTGAAAATGTCTGCCAGCACATCAAAACTTGGATTATCTATCAACTTCGTAAAGAAGGCATGGCCGATCGTATGCTCTCGATCATATAAGAATTCAATGCGCTCATTGATTACATCAAGCATTTTTGCAACATCAAGCATTTCTCCATTAACTTTGATAGTAACCCCTAATAATACTTTAGAATCTGGCATCATCTCTTCGAAGTCAAATCTCCTGCGAAGCGCTGTGTCCATCAAAGCAATCGATCTATCAGCAGTATTCATTGTTCCAAGTATATACACATTATTTGGTACACTAAAGATATCACCAGAGTATTGGAGCATTGTTTCCATCGCCTCTTCTGCGCCTGCACGCTTTGTTTCCTCAATCAAAGTAATAAGCTCTCCAAATATCTTAGAAATATTACCTCGATTTATTTCGTCGATGATAAATACATAGGGCTCCTGATCCTCATCCTCTTTTTCTACCATTCCAGGATTTGCATGTTTTATTATTGGAATTAGCTGCTCAAACTTCATCTGCGGTACTCTTGCCACTGTCATTCTATGAAGCATTTTATCTGCATTTATTTTAACAATATCTACATTGATGCCTTTTGCCAGCCATATTACGTTTCTAGTTGTTTTATCTGAAGGAGTGTCTAACTCATATGCCTCATCACTAACAACTTTTGCAATGCCATTGATACGCCTTCGTGATCCGTCCGTAGTAATGATAACATTTCCAGCTTCCATATTATTTACGAATCCATGGGCTCCCTCAGCATCTATTGGCCAGTCAATACGCACACGGTTATTATCATAGCAGTCCTGACGTACCTCTTCCCGGATAGTTACTTTCCATATTTTCTCGCCAATTTCAACATCTGAATATTTAACCTTGTCAAAGCTGACCCATTTCATAGATGCATTTTTACAGAAAGACTTAAACAACCCTGGTATCACGTGGTACTGAATATCCTTTGATTCATTCTCGGCATCATCGGATATAAGCACCGGTTTAATGCCCTCGATGAATTCCTCATATCCATAAGACTGATGAAATGTGGTAAACGCAATTCTTCCTTTGGCTTTATAGTTCTCGTATTTCCTAAGAATATCCTCATAATCCATTTGATCGTACTCAGACAACGGCTTTCCCTCGCAGATAGCGACTGCGTACTTTACTGTGTTATATGTCTTACCTGTTCCGGGAGGACCATACAGGATCATATTTTTAGGAAAGGCTTTATTCATATTCTGTTTTATCTCTATATCAATTTCCGATAAATCCATGCTTTCCAACGCCTCCTGCAGTTCCTCTCTTATTTTCCAAGAATATCTATTCTTCCCATCTTCTATGACTTCTCTACCTACAAACGGTATCGTATATCGTCGTTCTCGATCGCCACCTGTGCATAGTGGACAGTTTGTTTTCTGGTACACCCTTTCCCCAAAAGCTCTGCCCAAACCATTATACGAAGCATATGAGCCACCATATACCTCAGCCAACTTCGCACAGGTCGCTTCTCCTCCAAACTCCAGCATCATCTTAAACATTTGAAGATTCTCTACAAAAGTTACCTCTGGGTCAGCAAGAAGTTCTTTCCACATTTCAACCGAAATACCTGGATCATATTCGCCCTTTGTAGGCCAATATTCTGGTTTGCTTATTCCAACAACGTGTTCATAAAACGGCATTAGCGCCGCAACACCCTCTAATATCTGACGTTCATAATCCTCGTTTGAATATGCCTCATTTCGATCTATCATCTTACAATACTGAACTTTGTCATAAACACCTGCTTCGATCTGATCCTTTATCGTATCATGGTTTCCCCTTAAAATTTCTACATTGCTTCCAACGCCATAAGTAAGTTCATGCCGAGCATCCGGCTCCATATCAAGATAGCTATGATACTGTTTCATTAATGCCTTGTCCTTGTTCACATCCTTATTCATTATCTCCAGACTGATTCGATACCTTGGCTGTAAAGTCTCAAAATTTTTATCAACAAATATTGAGATTGAAATCGGACTATCCATATTATCAGGATTTTTAAGCTCTCCCCACAAATAATCCTTCGTCTTTTTATTACTTCCATCCAGCCATCTCCTACTTTTACCTTTAAGATTAAAGCGGTTTTCGCATAGTGTCATGATCCTCTGGACCTGCTCTACAGCATTTTGTGCACTTTCTTTCAGCTCATCCATTTTGGCTCGCTGCTCAGGCGGCACAGATTTATTCGGGCCAGCATATTCTTCCTTGGAATGTTTATCAATGTATTCCAATGGTGCTTTATAATCAATATCTGTTTTCTTTATTATCTGTTTTTCCAAGGCCGCATACTCCTTATGTACAAAGTCGTGTAGTTGCCGGATGGTAATACTACCCACATCAGTAGAAATTACCTCAGCCATTTTCAAGCTTTCCGGCTCTTCTTTTCCACCAAATTCACCAGGGAAGGAAAGCCTGCGCTTATCCTCTATTGCCCGCAAGAAACAGTATGTATGATTCTCATGATCCCCACAGCACCATTGACTAGTCCTAGCGCCTTCCGCTCTATGTCCATTAATAACTTCTGTACGATGACATATATCCACTTGAACAAGCGTAAAATCAGGAACATATATCGTCTGACCAGCATTGTACTTTTTATAATAAATTTCATAGGTCATTGCTGCCGCTGCAATCCAGACAGAATCATTTATATTAAAACGCATATCTTTTTGATTTTTCACTTGCTGCTCTTCCACATTATCCTGTATATTATCCATGTTTTCCTCTCCTAAAAAATACTCTATAAAGCTGTACACCTGATACTTATAGCAGGGCATCTTATAACGATACGACCACAATTTAACGATTTCCTACTACCTTTTAACGATTTTCCACATTTCCTGTTTTTCATTCCCTCATTCGTAGTCTTATCGTAGTTCAAGTATTATATGTCTGCCACGGTATGCCCAAGTTTACCCCAACATGCCAAATTATGCGTTTCTTGCCTTACTCCTGCCGTGGCAGATGAATAATATTTTTATCATATCTTTTATATCCCTTCATAAACCATCAAATCTTAATTTTTCAAGCTTTCTGGTGCTTTTTTCATTTTTTGTTTTTTACCCTGAATTTGCGTAATTCGTTATAAATCCACGCAAATTTACGGGCAAATGGTGTAGTAATTGGTATAGTAGATTGGTGCATTTCTCAACCTGATTTTCTCTGTTTTCCTTGCATATCAGTTTCTTTGCACGCAGGATTCTCCTGCGTTGTCCGGCACTCGTCAAACACATTTGCAAGCAATGTGCTTTCCTCGTTGCTCGCTCAAGTCTAAAATTTCCCCACCTGTTTCGCTATACGGTCATAGCTAGCATGAGTATAGACATTCAGCGTAACACCTACATCGGAATGTCCCATTACATACTGTAAGGTCTTATTGTCCATACCTGCATTTGCCATGTTAGTACAAAAGGTGTGCCGGAATACATGAGGTGTAATGTGTGGCAATGGTTTATCTGGATACAATTTCTTATATTTTTTCATTGCCCATCGCATCTCATTTTCGATATGCAGTGCTACTTTCGGTTTATCATCCTTGTCCAGCAGAAGAAAGTTGCTGTATCCATCAGCAATCATTTCTGTTTTCAGCCTCTTACGACGGGCAAGGATATTTTTCAGACTTCGATAGACTTCCTCTGTCATAGCAATACGTTTTTGTAAATCGTTTGGCACAACATCAACCAGCTTGAAATCAAAAGGATTCCTGCGGATAATATCCTCATTATATGCCATCTGAAAAGCTGGCTTGACGACACCACGAACACTTGTAATGGTACTGTATCCTTTTCCGTCATTGTGAAGTTTCATAATCCATTGTTGGGCGTCCGATACCTTAATATCTTTTATCTGTCAGTAGCCAAAATCCTCTTTCTTAATCAGATTCAGCACAAAATTATAGCCGACTTTGGTATTGTAGCGTACGCCCTGTTTCAAACTGATATAGCATTCCAAGAGGGCAATAACGGTAGCTTCTCCGGCAGCATAATCAATCCCATCATAGAGCTGCTTCTGGATCATCCTTTCCTTTTCTCGCAGTTCCTTCAAATCAGAGGAATAAATGGTCTGCCGCTTTCCGTGGATATCCGTATAGCGGTACTGATAAATCAGGTCTTTTCTCTGGTTCTCCCCTGTCTTTAAGACTCGTCCTTTATTGTCTTTCCGTTTCTCAGACATTTTCAAACTCCTTTCCGCGGTGGAAAGAGCCTTGATATGACTTATTCAAAATCCATCTCGACTAACGTCTCGATGGGTTTTGTCGTCAAACACTGCTTCATGCAAACATGAGCAGTGCTTTCCTCGTTATTTTACCATATCAAAGCTGATTTTACATCACAAGATTACAAAAAATGCCAAACCCAAAAAAATACTATCCATGTCAGATAGAATATTCCTGCTCAATGTACTAATCGAACAGACAGCGTTTGATTAACCGCTTATTGCCAACCCACAAAACAAAGCGGCGGTTTTTCATTAGTAAGCTCACGTAGTTTATTAATGCCAATTCCGGAATAAGCCGCAGCTTCTTCAAGGCTTAAATTGCTCTTTTCCCAAATCGGAACTTCTTTCACTGATTTTCGCCTCCCTCCATAAATGCCTACTTAAACGCACAAAAAGGGCAGCTCAGACCTTTCCCATAGGTCTGTAACTGCCCTTGCGCTGTGTGAATTATCTCTCAAAATCGGTTGGAATTTTTCTCGTGTTTAAATGGGAAATTTCACGGAAAATAAATAGGATTTTGATGTATGCAATTGTTCCTTTTGTCTAAAAGATTATACTTAAAATTCCACCTTTTCCGATCCGTATTTTCTGATAATTCAATCCAGAAATTCTTGTTGTTTTCCATCCAATTTTTTTAAGTCCACATAGGAACTCCAGTCATTAGGAGAGCGCGTGTTGACATAGCTTGTAATGCTCTGTCAAAAAGACACCTCCATATTTCCCTGTTTTAGTATAAATCGTATATTCAAAGGACACTTCCCGAATGTCATTCATTATAGTACGGACGCAGACTTCAAATTCCCATGCAAGCTCCTTTTCAGTTAGTAACGCCTGCAACTTAGAATACTGATTACCGCCTTTCTGCGGTGTATTGTGTTCATGCTTCACCTCCTGAGACAACCGCATATTCATTATAAATTCCAAATAGGCAAAAAAACTTCTTAATTTACCGAAAAAAGTTTGCATCGATGTGCATTTTTTCTTTATATACTTCTAATACAATGTTTATATGCGTTTGAATGCAGTTATCTTTCTTCTTTGCTTACTATCTGTAGAACAGCAAGCACTGCCTGTGGACGTCCACAGGCTGAAATAATAAGCACTGCCTATGTCATGACACAGGTTTATTTTTCAATTTTTTCCTGCCAGAATTTATTAAAAAACTGCTTGCTAAGGGATATATTCCCCTAACCCTTTTTTGAAGAAAACACATGACTTTTTATGAGAAAAAATCGCACCGCATCAGAAAATTTCTACCCACTACGATACACTTTATGGGTCTGAAAATACTTCTTATGCTACATACTTAGTCATGGAAGTCTTGATTACTAAATAACTTATTTAATTTCCATCCATGATGAAATAACCATGTCTTGAACTTCACTTGTTCCCTCGTATGTTTCCGTGATTTTGCATCACAAATTAAGCGTTTAAACGAGAAATTTCTAGAATGACTATCATATCCTTTTCCAGCCGTATGAATGATACTGTAATATTCTCTGTCTGCATATGCATTATAACATTCTTTTGTACTATGGAAGTTCTTTCAAACCAAGTTCTTTTAAAAATACATTATGCTTCTTTTTTGCTTCTTTTATTTCTCCTTCTATTTTTTCAAGTTCTTGTCTTACTTCTTCTATGTTTACATCCTCTTCTTCAGGTGCAGTACTAACATACCGAGAAATGTTTAAATTGTATCCATTTTTCTCTATTTCCTCCATAGAAACTCGACGGGAATATTTTTTATCATCTTCTTTTCTGTATTGATATGCATCAATTATCTTATCAATATGCTCAGGCAAAAGTGTATTTTGGCGCTTTCCCTTTTCAAAATATTCGCTTGCGTTAATAATTAATACATCATCAAACTTTTTGCACTTTTTAAGTACCAATATACATACCGGGATACCCGTAGAAAAAAACAAATTAGCTGGCAAACCTATAATTGCATCAATATTGCCATCTTTCAAAAGCTTTGTTCTGATCTTCTCCTCGGCACCACCACGAAACAACACTCCATGAGGTAAGATAATAGCCATTGTTCCATCATCACTTAAAAAATGAAAGCCATGTAGCAAAAAAGCAAAATCTGCTGCAGATTTCGGTGCAAGTCCATAGTTTTTAAACCTAAAATTCTCAGCCATTTCTTCTTTAGGCTGCCATCTATAGCTAAAAGGCGGATTGGCTACAACTGCCTCAAACTGCATTTTTTTCGCTGGATTCATTTCATTCAAAATATTCCAGTCATTCAGTAATGAATCACCATGATGAATCTGAAACTCTGAATCCTTTACACCATGAAGCAGCAAATTCATTCGAGCAAGGTTATAGGTAGTAATATTTTTCTCCTGTCCATATATCTGTCCAATACCATTTGAGCCAAATTGTTTTCTCACATTAATTAACAAAGAACCTGAACCGCAAGCAAAATCAAGAACATTTTTCAGCTTACTTTTCTTTCCGCTACTCGGATCTTGGCTATCAAGCGAAACAATGCGTGAAAGGATAGTGGAAACTTGTTGCGGCGTATAAAATTCTCCCGCCTTTTTCCCTGAACCAGCAGCAAACTGACCAATCAAATATTCGTAGGCATCACCTAAAAGATCTGTTTCGTTTTGAAATTTAGAAAGTCCCTCTGCTATTTCTATTATAATTGAACACAACAAAGTATTTCGTTCACTATAATTTTTCCCAAGTTTATCAGAATCAAGATTAATTTCCGAAAACAACCCACGGAATCTACTTTCAAACGATTCATTTTCAATATACTTAAAGCCACTCTGTAAAGTTTTCAATAATTGGCTATTTTGAGTTCTTGCCAATTCATATATATTGCTCCACAAATATGCTGGCTTTATTACATAGTGAATCTTGCGACGCATTTGTTTTTCCAGCATTTCAACTTGATCTAAATTGCGAATATACCAAACAGCAAGAGGAATTATATTATGGCTATAGAGCATTTCGTTGTTATCATTCACAAAATTTTCTCTTGCTTTGTTTATCGTGTCCTTATTTGTTTCATCCGCATTCAGACCCAATTTTTGTACCGAAAGAGAGTCACTGTATTTCTTGATGACACCTTTAAGCTGGTCTATATAAGAATCAATGTCCTCACTATTCGATTTGATCTCACTTTCACTTTTCTTATAATCACTACCTAATTCTTTTTTTACTGCTTCTTCATAGTTGTCGGACAAATATCGCAAAAAGAGAAACGCCAACATATAATCTCGAAAATCATCTGGATTCATTGCGCCACGCAATTTATCCGCTATTGCCCATAATGTTGAGCCTAATTGTTTTTGTTGTATATCATTCATCAGCTATCCTCCTGTGTCCGCTCTGTCTCAAATATATTTTGATTGAACTTATATTCTTCCAAAAAATCACGCAATATAGTTCTGAAATACTCCTTATTTTCTTCAACCATTTCTTTCGGCTCAAAAATAGAATAATTTCCATGACTCAAGAGATTAACTATTCTTGTATAAACAGGGGAATTTTCATCATCGAATCTTTTCAGACAAGATGAAAAATGCCCATATCCATGAAAGGAAGCGGTTTTTTCCAAAATATTTCTAAGAATATTAAAATGGTAAGTATAGAGTTCTCCAGAATCAGCGGCTTTCTTCAACTCCTTCAGCAAAGCAACATGATGAAAAAATGGGGTCTTGCTTGTATCTTTTAATATGTATGCTCCATCTTTAGATATTCTTTGCAAAAACAACTGTTCAGGGTTTCTGATTTCATTGCACAATACGTTGTAGAATAAAGTATGATGCGACGAAACAATTACCTTGATATCTGTATCGCTCATTAAGCTTGCCAAATGGCTTGCTACAGCGATTACATTATTATCATCTAAAGATGAAATAGGATCGTCAATATAAATATACTTGACCCAGTTATATGATTCTACTTTATCAACAACTAACTGCACAATCGCCAAAAAGAAACACCAAACAAATATGTTTTCTTCTCCACGAGACACCTTAATGTTATCAATTCTTTGGCTAATTTCATCAATAGTTACATTCCTATAAAAGCTAATTTTATAATCATCATAATCAATCATAAAATTGAAATCAGTATATCGGTGTAAAAACGGACGTATCCTACTTTCCATTTCCAATTCTTTTAATCCAGAAAAGAATCTTGAATCACTATTCAACTTCAAGAAACGGTCGGTATCGTTCTCTAAGTCATTGTCCCAGTAGAAAAGATCCTCGGTAAATGCATTATAATACAATGTATCTGCTGTTTTTTCTCCAGTTTCTTCGTTCAATGTCTGACCTAATTTCTTAAACTCAGCAGATAGTCTTGTTTTACCTGTACCGTTATAGGCAAAAATCATAATGCATTTTTTTCGTTCTTCGTCCAACAACATACGAAAATAGTTTGCAATTTCTTCTAAATTTTCAAACAGAGCATTTCCAATCCGTTTAAAAATAAAATCCAATTTATTGCGAACTTGTTCTGTTAAATTTTCCTTTAAATTGTACTCCGTCCGATCATCTGATCTTTTATAACTACTAGTAACTGTACTTTTATATTGCTGAAAATCCGGTGTATTTAATGTTTCATTTGTAAGCTTCTTATAGTCTTCTTTTGAAAACTTTTCTGGTACATTTACACTCATACATCTGCCTCCTCAAGGGAAGGAAACAATCCCTGCATTAATCCCTTCTTATGTATTTTTAATTCCTCAATTTTATTTGATTGTGATACGATAAGGAAATCTATCTCCGATAACCAGTCAACAATTTTTTGCTGTTCACTATCATCAGGGAGCGGAATAGGGATATTGTCTAATTTAGCTCTGTTCAATTTCGGTTGAGCCATTCCTGTAAGAAAATCTCTTAAATCAATCATGTTTAAATATGATTCAACCATGCTTTGTGTATGTTTATATTTAAACTTCAACACATGTGCATGGTTATTTACCCAAGTTTTCCCTGAAATGCTAAAAGCAATCGGATATGTTCTGGCAATTAAATTAGCACCATCTTCTGATACACATAATAATTCCTCATCAAATATGAAATTATTAATATAGTCAATTACTCCAGAAGCACCAATATACGGAATATCCCCTGCAACCCTATCTTTTTCAGTAATTGGTATCCTCTTTGAATCATAATTAATACAAATTTTCCCCAATGGATTAATACACCATTCACTTTTGCCGACAAATTCAGGGAATCTCCATTCAGGCAGAGTCTTCCCCGCGGTAGGGAACAACTTTTGCATCAATCCTTTTTTATATTTTTTCAATGCCTTTAGTTTTCTGCTCTCTGCATCAATAAGATCATCAATAGAAGATAAACACACGGCAATTTTCTGTTGTTCTTCTGGTGAAGCATATGGCAATGGCATTTTCATAAAATTATCTATTGATATTGTTATACGATCATGCCTTGCCCCTGTATTGGAAAGATTTTTTATATACGCATGCCACAAGTTTGTCAGAAAAAACTGCTCATAAAAATCATTGTCTCTATTCCTAAACCTAAAAACAGTATACAAAGGAGACATTACTCCTGTACCAAGTTTATTTTTGGAAATAGGCCCCACCGGTGCAGCAACTGATACTCGTGGATTATAAACATAATCACCCTTTTTAATAACAAAATAATTTGTAAGATTGCTTTTGTTCGCAATATCTCTATCAAAATAATCTTCTTGATCCACAACTCCTTCAATAGCAGAATTTGTGAAAACTCTGGATACATCATTATTCTTGTTTCTATCTGTTATTTTGTCAGCAAACGTACTTAGCTGAGTGATAGCCCATTTAGAATTGTCAAACTCCGGAAATCTCAACTTAGGCACTATGCTTTTCCTTTTATTCATACGCATTTAACCCCACAATTTCACGACCATCTACCAGCTTCTTTAACAATGGAATTAAATCATCCATCAAATCCAGTTCTTTTTGTGTTCTTTCCCGCCAGCTGAGATCAAGTGATGCCAGCAAATCACTAAGTTTTTCTCCATCAAAAATCATTCGATCAATGATTTCTTGAATAAACGTCTGCAAATCTTGAATCTTAATTCCATGTTTTTCGGCAATTTCATTAATTTCAATATTGTTTTTTTGAGCTCTAAATTTTTGATAGCCTGTTTTAATTTCATTTTCATTCAGAGCCATGCCAACCTGAAGAGATTCAATATATTCAATAATATCTTCTCTTTCATCAAGCAAATTGGATGTAGCAGAAAGCATACCGATTAACTGTTCCTTGCTCATCTTTTGCTTTTTCGGTTCGGACTGGGTGTACTTAGCAATCAGCGCCATAATGTAGTCGTAGTCAATAATAGCCGACGAAAACAGAACAAACTCAAAATCAAGCTGCTCTATCTCCAAATCCCTATTCTCACTATTCTTTCCCTGTTCAGTCTTTAGCCGCTGTGCAACATCAATATAAGCTCCACGGAACGCGCGCAAAGTATCCTCTGGCAACAATTCTTCAATTTTTGTTGCATGTTTATCCTCTATTTCCGTGTACTGATCTAGCTGTGTTTTTAACCGCTGTATTTCTTTAAATTTATTGACAAACTCACATCTCGCAGAATCACCTTTAAGATTGCTTACTTCTTCCGGTTTACATTCCAATCCCTGGGACTCCATAAATTTTTCTAGTTCAGCAACAGCTTTATCCAACTTCTCAACAACCTTTGGTGCAGGATCAACAAGCCATATTTCCTTTGCACGTTTACTATTTTCTTCGCCTGAAAACAATGCAATAGCATTGTCCACTTCATCTGCCTGATTTCTGAAGTCAAGAACATTTCCATAAGGCTTTGTATCATTCAGAACTCGGTTGGTTCTAGAAAAAGCTTGTATCAATCCGTGATATTTCAAATTTTTATCTACATATAAAGTATTCAGATACTTAGAATCAAAACCAGTAAGCAACATATCTACAACAATGGCAATATCAATTTTGTTTTTGTGCGGATAATCCGTATTTGTATATTTTTGATCTTTAATTCTTTG
>JAIECC010000405.1 GCA_029068665.1 Lachnospiraceae bacterium | reverse complement strand
ATATATATGTTATGAATAAAGGGCATGTGGTTGAAGAAGGAACTCACGAACAGTTATTAGCCCGGAACGGTTTATATCAAAGTTTTAATCTCAGCAATTGACTTAAAATCCATATGGCAGGGTACGGAAGGATAGGAGGGATTTGATGACAAGTTATATGATGCTTGCAATAAGATACTTTCAACAGAATCGAAGGAGGAGCCTGATTACGGTAATCGGTGCTGCGATTACCGTTTTAGTACTTTACACAGGGTTAAATCTTACATATAGTTTTTTGTTACATACGCGTGAAGCGGAACGGGAGAAGCAGGATTATGAGTTTGTTCTGTTTACAGAAGCCCAAACAGAGATTGAAGAGATTCTTAAGGATTCCCGGATTAAGAGTGCCTACGTGGGCTCCTATTATGAAAGACATACAGAGACTGTGTATTCCAATGCACTTTATATTAATACAACTAATCCATATCGTATGAATACCGTGTTGAATGATCTGGAAGAAACATACGGCATATCCGGAGAATACAATAATACTTTAGCATCCTTATATATGCAGGGACCGGATGGAAGCTTTGTAGTGGTTATTATTTTGTTTACTATATTGGTATGCTATATTTTTGCTATATTTGGAGTAGGAATCGTACGCAATGCCATTCAGCTTTCCATGCTGGAAAATATTCGGGATTATGGAAATCTCAGATGCATCGGAAGTTCCAGTCATCAGCTAAAACAGATTGTGTTCCTACAGGGACTGATCATGGAAGGAATTGGAATTATACTTGGAAGTATTCTGGGAACCATTGCGAGTATGATCATTGGTGTGGCTCTGAACCGGCTGGGAATTATAAATATGCATGCAGGATTTCATCTGCTTCCCTTTTTTGTAATTGCGGTAGTATTTATATTTGACTTGTTTTTTATCATGGGAGAGAATGTGAAGCTGGTCAGCAGGATGAGTCCCATTGCAGCAATCCGGGGAGAATATGAAATCAAAGCACCTAAGATAAAAGAAAGAAAACAGAATGTATTGCAGCCTCTGATTCAGAAATTACTTGGTATCGATGGTGAATATGCGCTTAAGAACGTGCTGCGGAATCCAAGGAGATTCGGCCGGACAATTGTTACATTGGTTTTTGGAATTACCGCATTTATGGGAATCGTTTCTATCGCCCAGTCCTTTGCCGTCATGGAAAAGAAAAAGTTTGAGGAGTATAAGTATTATCAGCTTTATTTTGAAAATGTATTAGAGAAGGATGAAACGATTGAAATGGTGGAAACCAGCCTCCCTTCGGTAAAGATTCTGGCAGAATTATCGGATTTGGAAGAGATTACAGATGTAAAACGGATGTATTCCGCAGAGTCTTATACATCATCACCGGAGGTGGTTTATTCCCATATGTCAGAAGAGTTTTTGGCAACTGATACAGGGCAGGGTGTGGAAAGCCTGTATGCAGCCTCACAAAAGGAAGAACCTTCGTCATTGATATTGTCAACGCTGCAGGGAGTGGCATGCTATGGATATGATGAAGCGGATATCATGAGGTACCAGCCGGTGCTGGTAGATGGTACATTAGAGGTCAGCTCCCAGGGAATTATATTGGTCAACCGGGTAAGAACTGAAAATAGTTATGAAGATGTGGTAACAGGGACCGATTTGTATGAAACGGTACATGTAGCCTATACGGATTATAAGGTTGGAGATACCATAGAGCTCTTAGACATAGGGGAACTGCATCGCCGGTTGGATGATTCCTTAGAGGAATTGGAGGAAGAATTTCATAATGCTGTTTGGGAGTTGAATCAGAATTCCGTGGATTATGAACAGATGATTAAGGAGCTGAAGGATGAATACTCTGAAAAGAAGGAATTGCTGGTTGCAGAATGTGAGGAGCAGTTAGCAGAGGAAGGCCTCTATAAAACATATACCATTGAAGGAATTGTATCAGAGGATGTGAATTTATCTGAACGGTCTTATACGGATGAAATACTTCGGGTCATTATGCCGTTGGATACATACTTTGATCTGACCGGTACGAAGGAAACAGAACCAACCGGAATGATGTTCCGTGTAAAAGGAAATTCTCTTGGTTCAAGACAATTAGAACGAATCGTATCAGAGATAAATCAGACCAATATGGAGTCTGCTGGTGATAGTGGAATGAGAAGCGTGTTTGATTCCTCCTGCGATATTTCAGAATATATGAATCTATTGCAGGAAATTAAATCAATAACCGGGATATTAGCCGGGGCGTTCATGGTCGTACTTTTTATTCTGTTGATGTTTGCGTTAAATACAGTAAACACTACAGCAAGTAATCTCTACCTTCGCCGCAAGGAGTTTGCACAGCTTCGTGTCATTGGAATATCCAAACGGCGTCTGATGCGCATAGTTATGTTGGAGGGAATTATGGAAGCATTGATTGCCGATGTGCTAGGAATAGTATTTGGTACAGGATTGTGTTATGGATTATTTAGAGTTTTGGATGTGATGATTCCGTTTTACCGATATGAGTTTTCTTTTCCATATGGAATGGCAGTTGTAGGTGTGCTCCTGTCCGTACTGCTGTTGTGTGGTTCCATTTATTTTCCGCTGAAGGGGTTGGGAAATGACTTGGCAGATGGGTTAAAGGCTGATGGATGAGCAAAAGGAGTGTTAAAATATGCTTTGTGGTTGTTATGCAACAGCCGTGTTTATTAGGCTTTCCGAGAAATTGGGAAGCCCTTTTTATTTGTGACAAAGTTTTATTATATGCTAAACTTAACGGTGTTAAATCTGGAACTCACAAGCCGGCATGTATGTTAGTCATCAAAAAATGTATCTTAGCATCCGGAAGCACTTTTATATCAAAAACTATGCTATCATTCAAAAGAAGGTGATGAAATGAAAATAATAGAAGAACAGGATTTGACCTGCAGTGATGTTGAAGTAACGATTAAATATGAGCGAAAAGATGAGCTGGTTCGTCGAATTATTAGATTTTTAGAATCAGCAGATATGCAGATCAGGTGCGAGAGTGATGGTATCCAACGCCAGGTAAATGTTTCAGATATATACTATATCGAAAGTGTAGATAAAAAGAGCTTTCTATACCTTGAAAAGCAGGTTTACCATACGGAGCTGCGGTTATATCAGCTGGCAGATCAATTAAAAAGATACGGCTTTGTACAAATCAGTAAATCCTGTATCTTGAACATTAATGTGTTGGAAAGTATAAAACCTATTTTCAACAGCAGAATGGAAGCGATCTTGAAGAATGGTGAAAAGGTCTATATCAATCGCAACTATCTGAATGAAGTGAAACAAGCGTTGAAAGGAGAAGAGGAGATATGAAAAGAAATATTGTAAATGTCTTTGCTACAACAGGAATTTCCATATTGTTGCTTTCCGTAGTTGCGTTGTTTTATAATGCGGAATACCTTTATCTGAAGACCGTTTTTCAAGTTCTGGGAGTCAATATGATTGTTCATTTGGGACTGGTGCTGATACACAAGATTCAAATAAAATATGTGGTGCTTGAAACTGCATTGGATATCCTATTGATAACAGGTGCACTGCTTGCATTTGGAGTATTATTTGACTGGTTTACAAGCACTCCGATTTGGGTTCTTGTTATCATGGGAATTGTCATGTATATGCTTTCGCTTCTTTTGGATTTATTGCAAATGAAAAAGGAGGCGCAGGAAATAAATGAGCTTATCCGAAAACGAAATAAAGAAACGCAAATTCTGCAAGTTCCATGAAACAGATTTCTTTGAGAGGAGGATGCCGAATGCGGGATAGAAAAGAAAAGGTATTAACCATTATTTTGCCTGTTTATCTGCTATTGTTTTTATTCAGAATATTCGAATATTTTGTGCTGCGTACAGATCAGACATTTTGGGGAGAGGCCTTTGTACACAAGCTGATTGGCATTGGAATTCTTTTATTGTTGTTAAAAAGATATGACCTCAAGGCTGAAGAAATCGGATTTGCTAAGGATAAAATACTGTTGAATGCGTTAAAAGGCCTGCTTTTCGGGGTGTCAATATTTGTACTTGCATATTTGGTTGAAATCCTGGTGTTGGTATTTCAGGAGAAATTTGAATCCCTTGATTTATATGTAAGTGCCTATGCTGTTAATGGCAACATTGGCAATCAAACTGCCCCGATCTTTTTTATCATTTGCATTGCCGGGAATGTGATTAATGTGGTGATGGAGGAAGGAGTGTTCCGGGGATTCTTTCAAAGGATTCTTGAAAAGAAATATTCTTTTATCAGAGCCGCTGTAATTGCCTCTCTTTTGTTTGGTTTCTGGCATATTATGGGACCTATTCGAAATTACTATGATGGAACAATGAGCCTGGGAGGCTTGATTGCTAATATGCTCATGCTGCTGATTACTTCCAGCCTGGTTGGTTTTAAGTTTGCAATGATGACGAGGCTGACAGGCAGCCTGTATATGGAAATGGGGGATCATTTTGTAAATAATATGATTGTGAATGTACTCCATGTCGTATCAGATACAGGAACAGATGAGTTTATGGTTATCAGAATAGCCATTGCACAATCAGTATCATTTATTATTGTGCTTATCTGGTATATATATGCCTTGAGGAGGGGCACATCACCATATTTCTTTTTTCGTTGACATATAATAGAGGGTAAAGTATAATTTGTTATACAAATCATACTTGAAGGGAGAAAGAAAATGACGGCACCAAAGGGTAAATATGCATGGACGGCTACTGTTGGAGAAAAAGGACAGATCGTTATTCCAAAACAAGCGCGGGATATATTTGAAATCAAACCAGGAGATACGCTGCTTATTCTGGGCGATGAAGAATGCGGCATTGCTATTCCTCCGAAAGGAGCGTTTACTGAATTGTTTAATGTGGCATTTCAAGAAAAGGATGGTGAGAGGGATTGAAGAAAATTGCATTCTTTTGTATTCCTGCACACGGTCACACAAATCCTATGCTCCCGGTTGCGGCTGAACTTGTCAGGCGCAGGAATGTAGTCCGGTTCTATTCGTTTGGCGAATTTGAGGAGAAAATCAAAGCTACCGGAGCAGAGTTTATATCCTGTGATTCTTTTTTGCCAGAACTGACGGAGCAGGAAGAAGCCGGTTTAAAAAATGTCTCTACTACAGAAATGACGGTACAGGATATTCGCATTACGCTCAGTATGAATGAGTTTTTGGATCAGGAGTTCAAATCCTTTCAGCCGGATGTGGTATATACGGATTCTGTCTGCTTTTGGGGAAAGCTGAACGCATGGAAGCACCATGTGCCGATGGTGGTATCTACAAGCACTTTTGCATTTAATCAAATGTCTTCCGAATACATGAAGAACACTCCGAAAGAAATGGCAGACATGATTTTTGGACTTCCGAGAGTCTCAAGGGAACTGAAAAAACTGGAGCCTTACGGATTCCATGTGAAAAGCGTTTTTTCTTTGGTTCAGAGTGATAATAGCACAGATTCCATCGTGTATACTTCGCGTATGTTTCAACCATATGCAGAGAGTTTTTCCGATCATTATGCCTTTGTGGGGCCGTCAGTATTTTCAAACATCTTGCCCGAAAAAGAGAAGGAGCGGCCGCTCATTTATATCTCTATGGGAACGGTCATTAATGATCGGTCTGATTTCTACAGCAAATGCATAGAAGCCCTGAAAAACCTGAATGTCGAAGTTATTATATCCTGTGGAAATGCTATAAATATCGAGGAACTGGGAGCATTGCCGGATAATATCCAAGTGTATCCCTATGTTGACCAGCTTGATGTTCTTGCCAAAGCAGATGCCTTTATTACACACTGCGGAATGAACAGTGTTTCCGAGAGCCTGTATATGGCAGCACCTATGGTTCTTTATCCACAAACCAGTGAGCAGCATGCTGTAGCAAGAAGAGTTACCGAAATTGGTGCCGGCATCATGCTGAAGGAGGATTCTTCCGAAGGTATCCGGACAGCCATACAGGAAATTTTGAATAATAAGGCATATAGGGATGCTGCCGCCGAATGTAGTGCAGATTTTCGTGCCTGCTCCGGTACTGCTGGTGCAGCGGAATTCATTGAAAATGCACCACATTCATCGGACGGTATCGATATAATAGGTGAGCTGAACAAATCAATGGTGAGGTTCCAGATTCTATATTGGTTGGTCGTAATTATAGCGATTAATCTTATTGGTTTTCTTGTCAGCTGGAAGTATGTGTGGATTATCGGAATATCTGCCAGCATACTGTCTTCACCGATTGGTAAGGCAGTACAAAAAAGAAAATATAAAAGCTTGATACGTAAGTATTACCCATAGCATAACAGCGTAAAGGCGCATGGAACAGTAAATTGTAAACCATGCGTCTTTTTTGCGTTCAAAAGGAGGAACATGAACGATAACATTCAAACCAACACCACAGGGCAGACATAGCCCTGCTTACAGCAGTAAATTGAAGAGAAGTAAATAAGACCTTGACGTATATATCAAACTGATATATTATTTAATATATCAGTTTGATATATGGAGGAAACAAAATGAAACGACAAAATTTGAGAAAATTATTATTGATTATTTCTCTGCTTTTATTTCCGGTAACAATATGGTATATGTCACCCTATTTGATTATTCGGGGAGCCATGGAGGGAATTGTTTCCGGAAGCTTTATTGTATTCGTCTGTATGCTGCTGGGCTCTGTTTTCTTTGGCAGAATCTTCTGTGGCGGGTTATGTCCCATGGGAGGCTTACAGGAATGTTTGTGCTCCGTAAATGAAAAGACACCCAAACAAGGCTGGAGAAATTACATAAAAATTGCCATATGGATTGTCTGGATTGCCACAGTAATCTTATGCTTTGTATTTCGAAAACAGGAAATCACCATCGATTTCTTTTATATGACCGACCATGGAATTTCCATTACAGAGATTTACAATTATGTGATTTATTATGGTGTGATTTTTCTGGTTCTGATTCCGGCAGTTCTTTTTGGGAAAAGGGTGTTCTGTCATTATTTTTGCTGGATGGCGCCATTTATGATAATTGGAATAAAAATCAGACAGGTATTGCATTTACCGGGACTTCATGTTCGTTTAGAGGAAAAGGAATGTATTTCTTGTGGAAAATGCAATAAAAGCTGTCCAATGGGATTAAATGTGGTAGAATTAGGAAAGGGCAGTCATGACTTGGGAACGGAATGCATCCAATGCGGCTCCTGTGTAGACCATTGTCCTAAGAAAGCATTATCCTATGGGTGGAAAGGAGAAAAATAGAACAGATGGCAAATACGAAAAAAATGGATTATGTTTTATTAGGTCTGCTCAGTCACGAATCCATGACCGGCTATGAAATGAAAAAGAGACTGGATACCTCCCTTCGGTTTTTCTGGGGTGGAAGCTATGGAAGCATATATCCCACTTTGAATCAGCTTGAAGCAGAAGGAAAGGTTACAAAGGAAAATACCAGTTCCAACGGGCGGGAAAAGATTTCGTATTCCATTACTGGCAAGGGAACGGAAGCATTGAGGGAGTGGCTGAAACAGCCGGCAGAAAAGGATGAGCTTCGGTATGAGACATTATTAAAGCTGTTCTTTGGAAATGCAACCGGGTTTGATGGTGCCAGAGAGCATATTGAACGATTTGAAGAAAAGTGTAGAAATGAATTGCAGATTTTAAACATGTTTGCAGAAAGCTTATCACAGTATTTAGAGGATGATAGTCATAAGCATTATTATTTGACGATCCGGTTTGGCATGAAAACTTATGAGGCTTATCTGGAATGGTGTAAGGATGCGAAAATATTAATAGAGGAGTGGGAAAATAAATGAAAACAGCAATTGTATACTATTCAATGTCAGGAAACACAAAATTCACAGCAGAAAAAATTGCGGAGTTGATGGAGGCAGATCTTATTAGAATCGAGCCGGTAAACGCATATCCGGACCGGGGTGCGAAGAAGTTTTTCTGGGGCGGCAAAAGTGCGGTTATGCAAGAGCAGCCGGAATTATCACTTTACGACTTTAAGATCGACCAGTATGACAGGATCATAATTGGTACTCCGGTATGGGCAAGTAATTTTGCACCGCCGATTCGGACCTTCATTTATGAAAATAAAGGGATTCAGGAAAAGAAAATCGCAGTATTTACATGCTTTAGCGGTGGCGGTGCAGATAAGGCAATCAATAAAATGAAACGATTTATCGGTATTGACGAGTTCGAAGCAGAACTCATTTTGATAGATCCGAGGGTAAAGGAGAAGCCGGAAAATGATGCAAAGATAGAAGAGTTTTGTTCGGAGTTATCATAAGTTAAAATCGGCTGGGAAAGAATAGCTAAAGGTTGTGCGTTACGGAGGTACAGTATGCCTATACAATATAAAAAATTAACAGAAAAGGAACTGGAAGTATTTATTGATATGAGGATTCATCAGCTGAGGGAGGAAGGGGCAAAAGAAGATATAGACTTAAAGCCTGCTTTGCAGGATTACTATCATCGTCATATGGCGGACGGAACCTTTGTAGCATGGCTGGCTGTTGATGGAGAGCAGATTATCGGAACAAGTGGGATGTCATTTGTGGAAAAGCCTCCTTACTTCGGATGTCCAAGTGGAAGGATCGGCTTGCTTTCCAGCATGTTTACATCGAAAGAATATCGCAGGCAGGGCATTGCAAAAGAACTGTTAACCAGAGTCGTGAATGAAGCCAGGGCATACGGGTGCGGGACGGTTCAAATCACAGCCTCCGATATGGGAGTGCTGCTGTATACGAACTTTGGATTTGTAAAGAATGGGAATTTTATGCAGTATAAGTGCAGTTCTGATTAAAGTAAATTATTTTATATATTGTGAAGATTTCAAAAAAGAAGAAAAAAGTTGATATTTTCAGAGCGTGGTGTTAATATAACTGTAAAGGTGGTACTAGGTTGTACCCCTTGCAAAATGTTTGGCTTAAAATAACTGCCTTACCTTTGACGAGGGGCAGTTATTTTTTGTCCTTTTTATTGGAAATTATCTTGTAAACAAGACCTATCAAAGCTACCAGAAGCAATCCAATTTGGATTAAAGCATCATATGTAACATACATAGGCATCTCCCCCTTTCTCAAGGGGACAACCGTTCCCACATATATATTCTAGCATTAAACATAAAAATGTACAATAAATAAAAATATTATTACAATAATTTGAGGAAGAGAAATTATGATAATATATATTCAAAATATTGCCAACAGGTATATAATAATTCTGAAAGGCAAGGTGACGACATGAAGGGAAAATCAATGGTAGAGGGTGCACCATGGAAGCACATTTTACGGTTTGCACTTCCGGTGCTTGCAGGCTCCCTGCTTCAGCAATTATATAATACAGTGGATACGATAGTAGTTGGCAACTTTTCAGGCGAAGATGCACTTTCGGCAGTGGGAACTACAGGAAGCATTACTTTTTTGTTTCTGGCACTCGCAATGGGATTTTCGGCAGGAAATGGTGTGGTGGTGGCACAGCACTATGGCGCGGGAGATGAAAAGCAGGTGAGAGCCAATGCGTCTACCGGTATTCTGCTTATGCTGGGTATGGGTATTCTGGCTACTATAGTCGGGCTCTTCGTATCCCGGCCGGTCTATACCTATCTGGTTGCTGTACCGGAGGATTTTCTGGAGCTGACCCTTCAATATTTCAGAATCTATACCATAGGTCTGGTCTTCCAGTTTGGTTATAACATATTTGCATCCATTTTAAGAGCGGTGGGAGACAGCGCGGCAACACTTTATTTTCTTCTGATTGCATCCGTTTTGAATATCTTGTTGGATGTGGTTTTTGTGGCAGGGTTTCAATGGGGTGTAGTGGGAGCAGCACTGGCAACGGATATTGCTCAGGCTGGTTCCTTCGTTGCGGCTTACATTTATATGGCACGGAAATATCCTGTATTCCGATTTAAGCTGAAAGAATTTACATGGAATTCAAGTCTTGCAAACAAGACGTTAATAGTAGGGTTTCCGATTGCACTCCAGTTAATTATCGTGTCCTTTGGACTGACCTTTATTCAGAGGGCGGTAAATGAATTTGGGCAGGCAATGACGGCTTCCTTTACTGTAGGTCAGAGAATAGAGATGTATATGAATCTGCCATGCAACGCATTTCAGACTACACTTGCAACTTATGCAGGGCAGAACATTGGTGCCGGGAAAATGAACAGAGTGAAAAAAGGAGCTTATCAGGCAGTCCTTATGTCACTTCTGCTCACTCTGTGCATATCCATTCTGGTTTGGATCTTCTCCGGAAATATCATCAGTTTATTTGGACTGAGTACTCAGGCAAGAGTTTATTGTACTTCCCATCTGAAGACCATTGCACTGATTAATATTGTTCTATCTCTTTATATTCCTTTGTTTGGTGTGTTCCAGGGAGCCAATCATGGCGGCGCACCCACAATAGTTGCAACCTGTGCCTTGGGAGTGCGGGTACTTGTTACCTATTTATTTCGATATGGTGAATTGTTCGGATACAGCATTATCTGGTGGAATGGTCTCTTTGGATTTGGTATGGGCTTCCTGATCACATGGACTTATTACCTGAGTAACTTGTGGCAGAAGAATTCCAGTGTATTCGTAGGTGAAAAGCAGGTGTGATTCTTACAGACATAAAAAGTCGTGCTGTCATTTACCAGTGGATACTCCTTGCTTTCCGAAACTACGATTGCATTGGCCAGCAGTGGAAGCTGTTTCTTTATATTCTCCAAATCTGTACTGTTTTTTAAGACAATTGTAATATGCTCAGGGGGATTATCATAAAGCATTTTTGCAAACAGAAACATACTGTGTCCTGTCAAATAATCCTGTGCCTGAGCAGACATATAATGTATCTGCCTTTCTGCAAGTTCCCTGTAATCCTCCTTTTCTGTCAGTTGATACAACCGTACAAGATTATAGGTCATGATTGAATTTCCACTTGGAATTGCACCGTCATAGGATTCTTTGGGATTCATGAAAAGCTCTGTGCTGTCCGAATCTGAAAGATAAAATCCGCCGGGTTCATCATCGGCAAATCGTTTTACTGCTTCTTTGCAGAACCGTTCTGCTTTTTTAAGATAATCTCTGTTCAGGGTGGAATGATACAGCTCGATTAATGCGGCGATGTAGAATGCATAATCATCCAGAAAACCACTTTCCGAATGCTTTCCGCTGCGCCAGCTTGTGCAAAGCTCCAGGTCCTTACTCAAGTTTGTTTCAATAAATATTTGTGCATGGATTGCCGTCTGAAGATATTTCTCATTCCTTGAAACCCGGTAGAGTATAGACAGTGCTGCTATCATCATGGAATTCCAGGAGGTCAGAATCTTATCGTCAAGATGCAGTTCATGACGATTTTTCCGGTACTCATACAGCTTTTGAATCTCATGGCTGAAATCAGAGTTCAGTGCGTTGCTTTTTAGGAGATTGGGAATATTGACACCCTCAAAATTCCCCTTTGCAGTAATGTCAAACACGTGGGAAAACTGCCTTCCCTTTTCTTCGCCCAGGATGTTCATTATCTCAGCAAATGAAAAAGTATAGTATTTTCCTTCTACCCCTTCACTGTCTGCATCCTGCGCGCTGTAAAAACCACCGTGGGGAGCGGTCATTTCACGAATCACATACTGGGCAGTCTGTTCCGCGGTATCCAGATATAAATGATTTTGAGTTATCATGTAAACTGATGCATATGCTATGATCAGCAGAGCGTTGTCATACAGCATTTTTTCAAAGTGGGGAGCAAGAAAATACTGGTCTGTAGAATATCTGGAGAAGCCATAGCCGATATGGTCAAAGATACCGCCCTTTCTCATTTGCGTAAGAGTTTTTTCGACCATTTTCAATACGTCCGCATTATTATTCTGCTTTGCATACAGTGTCAGAAAGAATAAATTATGAGGTGAGGGGAATTTTGGAGCAGTACCGAATCCCCCGTATGTGCTGTCAAAAAGGGCGGAAAACATTTGTACTGCTTTTTCCGAAAGGGTTTCATTGCTTCCGGTTCTATGAGCAGCTTCTGATTGCTGCAGATGTGTGATGATCTGGTCGGCGGAGTGCAAAAGCTTGTTCCGATTGCTGTTCCACTGATGTGCTACTGCATTCAGCAAATCAGCAAATCCCGGCATGCCGTACTGTGACTGCACCGGGAAATATGTGCCCGCAAAAAAAGGCTTTTTATCCCAGTTCATGAAAATGCTCATAGGCCAGCCACCACTGCCGGTGAATGCCTGACACACTGCCATATACACGCTGTCAATGTCAGGACGTTCCTCACGGTCAACCTTTATGGAAATAAAATGTCTGTTAAGAATATCAGCTGTTACCCCATCTTCAAAGCTCTCATGGGCCATGACATGACACCAATGACAGGTGCTGTAGCCGATACTCAGGAAAATCGGTTTATCTTCCTTTCTGGCTTTTTCAAATGCTTCCCTGCACCACGGATACCAGTTCACAGGATTTTCTGCATGCTGCAGCAGATAAGGGCTTGTTTCATTTTTCAGATGATTACTCATTTTGTCTTCCTTTCATAAACCTGAGAAAATGCACATGCTTTGAGGCATGATTTATGTAATAGGAATTTTTATTAATTAATGAATTATTATGCTTACTAAATCTGATATTATACAAGCCAATTTTCTGCTGCTGTAAGCATATTTGGTTAACCTTAATCAGCTGTAACGCATAGGATATTAAAAACCTGTTCATAGAGGGATATATGTATTATATTACATCAAATGACGGAACTAAAATTGCCGTTTACGACTACAATCCTCAGGGAAAACAGACTATTTTTCTCATCCACGGATGGCCATTGTCCCATCAGATTTTTGAATATCAGATAAATCTGCTTACAGATTGCGGATATCGTGTGGTTGCAGTGGATTTAAGAGGATTTGGCAAGTCGGATACGCCTGCATGGGGATATTCTTATGATCAAATGTCTGCGGATATATTTCAGGTAGTCCGGCGGCTTTGTCTCAGGCGATTTATTTTGGTGGGATTCTCCATGGGAGGGGCGATTGCCTTAAGGTACATGAATCGTTACAATGGATTTGGGGTATGTAAGTTGATTCTGCTTTCTGCCGCCGCACCATGCTTTGCACAGCGTCTGGATTTTCCATACGGAAAACCTATGCAGGAGGTCAATGACCTGATAGCCCTTGCCGAAACCGACAGACCTCAGCTGTGCCAGAATTTCAGCAGACAGCTTTTTGCAAGACCTCATTCGGATGCAGCTGTTGACTGGTTCCGAGGCATTGCCTTGTCTGCATCGGGAATCGGAACAATAAAGAGTGCCATTGCTCTTCGTGACGAGGACGGTTGGGAGGATTTCAGCTGTGTTCATGTTCCCACGTACATTATTCATGGTGATAAAGACGTTGTTGTTTCCCAGGAGCTTGCTGAAATACAGCATGAAAACATATGTGGCTCAAAACTCATAACTTTACCTGACAGCGGTCATGGAATTGTCTATGATCAGCTTGAAGAATTCAATTCCATATTTATGAACGCTATTACGGATTAAAAAAATGCCTATGGTTCGTCTCACGCTTTATGTGGGGAACCGTAGGCATCTTTATTTTCTATAACACGCGAATTCAGGAAATGATTGCAAAGCAAAATCAGGCATTGTATGATGAAATCAGTATAATAGCCGAAGAAAGGGAGAGATAAATCATGTATGTGAAGGTGACACTAAAGCAGCTTGGCAAAAAAAAGAATAAGTTTCAGGCGGTCCCCTTTGAACTGGAGCATTCTCCGGAAAATGTGGGGGAACTGATTCGGGAATGTGTACATACCTGTGTGAAGGAATACAGAGCCAGAGCGGCTGGCAGGACAGAACAGTCAATGACGGAAGCGGAAATAGAGGCACAAAAGGAAATTGGCAAGATTGCTTTTGGCATTCATTATAACGAGCGGCAGGTAGATGAACAGAAGGCTGTAGCTACAGCGTTGCAGGCATATGAGGATGGATTGTTCCGTATGTTCCTGAATGAAGAAGAGTTGGGGGGGACAGAGCAGGAGCTGCATTTAACGGAGGAAGATGTGCTGACTCTGGTACGGTTAACGATGCTTTCCGGAAGCATGTTTTAAGAAAAATTCCCCTTGATGAAAGGGAGATATATAGGAGAAAGGACGGAGTAAAGGCTATGAAGGATGAAAAAAACGAACAATTATATCAGGAATTTGAAGCTGAGGTTCGAAGAAGAGGGGAAGGTTTTCCGAAGCAGCTGAGCGGAGAGAGAAAGAAGTTTTTTGATGAGATTGATACCTCCGGAAGATATGTTTCCAATAGATATGTATGGGGCTTTACTTCCTCCTATGCCGTTGATTTATATGAGGGGTTGAATTCCGGCAAATATCAAAAACCATCCCATTTCGTCCGGAAGGAACTGGACTGGATGTTTTCGGGTTACATATATGCACGCTTTCGGGAAGCACTCTGCTATGCATTGGACCACTATATTGACTGGCCGTATTCCCAGTCCTATTACCGGAGACCATTTCGGACCAAGGTGTATGACATGAAACGGATGCTGCATATTATTTATGATTTTCATGAGACGCTGACCATCGACGCAGATCTGGCGGATATCCTGTAGCTAAAGCTGCCGGAACGGGAGCGGGCCTATTTCATTCATTACAATGGAAGCTGGAGACAGACCGGAATTGCTCCGGAGCTGATTGCCTATGAGCTGGAGCAGGGAAATGCAGGCGTAGAAGAGGCATTGACCGACATCATCAACGGGGATTCTGAGATAACCTTCCATCGGAATTTTATACAGGGCATTGTGAGAAGCAACAACGGGAAGATGCATGAGCAGTTAGGGAAGCTGCTGCTTGCCGCCCGTCTGCAGGAGGGACTGCGCCAGGCCATCTGCGAGTCTATGGATATGGGAACTATATCTGCATTCCGGTATTTGCTTGGGGTGATAGAAGAGCAGAATCTGATTCGCTATTCCTCTGTAAAGCGGGCAGTAGGTACCTGGCTGGGGCTGATTGCAGCGGATTCCGGAGACCTGGAGCGAATCAGTGATAAGAGCATCCGGGATATAAATTATGTACTGGAGGATTCCGGACACATTGAGGAATATCTGGCAACAGAAGACAGCATGAAGATTTATACTGCTTTATGGGCAATCGGGGTATATGATGTGCAGAATGCCATGAATCGTGTTGTGGATGTGGCAAAGACGGGGACCCATCATCAAATCCTGACCACCGGATACTTCTGTGCCAATATTGACAATCGGGAATTTGCCCACACGCTGGCAAAGAATGTGATTCGGGAACAAAAAAGCGAATATGACATCCTGGCTGTCTATATGCCATACTTCATGCAGGGCTGGAATACTTATGCCGGAAGGGAAGAAAACCGCCGTAAGCTGACACTGGAACGATACTTTGCGGACCGGCAGGAGGCAGAGGCTTACTATCAGCTTCTGCTGGAGCTCTATCATGAAATGCCGAAAAACAGCCTTGATTTTTCCTCATGTATTTTCCCGTGGTATTCTGCTGCTCTGACGAAATCCGCATTGATATCCCGGATGTGTGTCATTGCCAGAATGCTGGGGGATAATGAAAAGCTGGATGAATGCTGTCTGTGGATTAAGGATTGCGATACCTCGGAACGGGGACTGTGTCTGGCATTTGCACTGGAGTTTCCGGAGACGAAGGTTCAAAGAGCAGTGGTGACGGAGGCACTTTGCAACAAGGAATCCTGGACCAGAGACAGAGCGAAGGAGATTGTAAAGCGTACTGCTCTGGATGAGGAAAACTACAGGCAGATGGAGGCCATGCTGAAATACAAGGCAGCAGATATGAGGGAAAGCCTGATTTCCCTGCTATATCAGCAGGAGGATGGAAAGCTTCTTGAAACCATACAGCGGCTGTTAGAAGATAAGAAGGAAGAAAAGCGTACCGCCGGTCTTGACCTTGTGATGCAGGTAGTGAAGGATGAGAAGAAGAAGGCGCTGCAGGATACCTGCAGGGCAGCAGTAAAGGCACTGGAAAACTTGACGGCAAAGGAACAGATTCTGGCAGATAATATCCTGGGACAGGAAGGGGATGCCTCTGCCATGGGAGAGAAGCCGGTCGCTTTATATCAGGCAGAGGATGCATATGTTCCGGAGCTTCAGCGGACAGAGTTTATGGATAAAAGCATTCAGGTATTTCTTGAGTATTTCCCGGACTCTGAGATGGGAGCAGAACTGGCGGGAAAGAAGCCTCGGACAAATCTGCTGGGAGGTTTCAAACAATTGATCGTAAAGCCCGGTACGAAGACAGATACTACAGATTCTGTAAAGGAAGACTGTGTAAGTCTTCATAAGCTGTTCGAGGAGCATGAGCTAGATGAATATAAGGGCTATGGGGGAGAGATGTATACCTTGTCCAGTGGGTTCCTAAGGAATCCGGAATTTATCAGTGAGAATACCAGGGAGACTCCATGCCTTTCCCTTTGGAAGAAATGGTATGAAGACAGTATCCATGATCCAAAGCGATTGTTTCGGATGCATATTCTTCTATCGTTAAGTATGGAGCAGAATAGCTTTCAGAATCAGATGAGACCATACATCCGCTATATATTCGGAGGGGGCTATGAAATCCCGGTGAACTATAAATATAAATACCAGATAGCCGGAATCGTAGAACGTCTGTTAAAGGATTATGCAGGTGAGATGGAGTATGCCTATCCGGCAGCAACACTGGCGTACTGGTATGTTACCTGTCTGCCGCAGGAGCAGGTATTGCTTCCATATAAGGATGGGGAGGTACATTTTATTACCCATCCTCAGCTTAGTCCATTGTTTTCTCATGTGGTTTGCAATCAGGCAGGAGAGGTGTTTCAGGAAATGTTTCCTCTTGTAGTGGCTGTGTCAGATAAGACCTTTGCAAGAGCGGCAAAGCGTTCAGAAACCCAAAGATATTGGGCTCCCTCATATGGAGATGAACAGCGCTTCCAGCTAAGAGGCACTACCTATGTGTACAGTGGTCATTTTCACAGACCGGATGTTAAGCCATATCTGGCTGCGGCTTATCGGGGAATCATCTCAAAGGAAGCCATGTATGAGTATTTATTCCGGTCGGAGAATCTGCGGGATGCTCTGAGTACGTTGTCGATTCTGGCATCCGGTGTGCGGGAGCAGGGCAGGAGTGTTGCCGGAAGGAAACGTTTCGGAAGTTGGAGGCTGCAGAGGCGAAAGACTGTGTTCCGGGAGCTTTTGGGCCGGGCATATGATAATGACAGCGAAATGTCAGCAGAGGATGAGGCATTGCTGAAATTCGTGGATTCTGTGTATGAGGAGATGACAACGGTAGTTCTGGACAGGGAGCTGCGCCGGGGAGACAGTGAGACAGAGTATTCCGGACGAATCAATGCCATTGAACGGATTTACGGAATGGAGTATTTCATTACTATATTGAAGGCACTGGGTGCCGAGAAGCTGGAACGGTCCACCTATTATACCTCTGATAGCAAGAAGGGCTGTCTCAGTCATTTGTTAAGTGTCTGTATTCCTGAGCCGGAGGATTCGGCAGAGAAGCTTGGCAAAATGCTGAAGGGTACCGGCATTACCGAAAAGCGGTTGATAGAAGCTGCTCTTTATTCTCCGGAATGGATGAATATTGTCGGGGAATATCTGCAATGGGAGGGCTTCCAGTCGGCATGCTATTACTTTATGGCACATATGAATGAATCTTTTGATGATGTGCGGAAGGCAATGATTGCGAAATACACCCCTCTTTCTGAGGATGAGCTGAAGGCAGGAGCATTTGACATTCACTGGTTCCGCTCTGCCTATGAAACTCTGGGAACAAAGCGATTCAATCTGGTGTATGATGCGGCGAAATACATATCCGACGGAGCCAAGCATGCCAGAGCCAGAAAATATGCGGATGCAGTGCTTGGAAAGCTGAAAAAGGAAGAAGTAGAAGAGAAAATATCGGATAAACGAAACAAGGATCTGGTTATGGCATATGGATTGATTCCTCTTGGTGATACGGATGATGTGTCACACCGCTACCTGTTCCTTCAGGGCTTCCTGAAGGAAAGCAAGAAGTTCGGTGCCCAGCGGATTGCTAGTGAGAAAACGGCGGTGGAGATTGCCATGTCGAATCTTGCTATGAATGCAGGCTATTCCGATGTAACCAGACTGACCTTGCAGATGGAGACAAAGCTGCTGGACGATGTAAAGGATTTATTCGAAGGGAAAGAAATCGAGGATATCAGTGTCTGGCTGCAGGTAGATGAAAACGGAAAGACGGAAATCCGTTGTACCAAGAATGGAAAGACATTAAAGAGTATTCCGACAAAATACAAGAAAAATGAACATATTTTGAGACTGACGGAAACCAAGAAGAAGCTGACGGATCAGTTGAAGCGGACCAGGGTTATGTTTGAGCAGGCCATGGAGGATGAAACCGCATTTACCGTGGATGAAATCATGCAGCTTCATAAGAATCCAGTAGTCTGTCCGATTGTAAAAGACCTGTTATTTAAATGCGGAGACCGGATTGGTTTCCTGGAGCAGAATCAACTGATTGATTATGCAGGAAAGAAAGTGTCATGTAAGGCGGATGCCGAGGTAAGGGTGGCACATTCATTTTACATTTATCAGGATGGGCACTGGTCCGACTATCAAAGATTATTGTGCGAAAAGCAGATTACCCAGAGCTTCAAGCAGATATTCCGGGAATTATATGTTAAGACTGAGGAAGAACTGGAAATGGAATACTCCAGACGATATGCCGGCCATCAGATTCAGCCGAAGAAGACGGTGGCATGTCTAAAGACCCGGAGATGGGTGGCAGATGTAGAGGATGGTCTTCAGAAGGTATACTATAAGGAGAATATCATAGCGAGAATCTATGCGCTGGCAGACTGGTTCAGCCCGGCGGATATCGAAGCCCCTACTTTGGAATGGGTAGAATTCTCTGACCGGAAGACCGGAAAGCGGATACGGATCGGGGATATTCCGGATGTGATTTTCTCCGAAGTTATGCGGGATGTGGATCTGGCAGTCAGTGTAGCTCATGTAGGCGGCGTAGATCCGGAGACCAGTCATTCTACCATTGAGATGCGGGCAGCATTGCTGACCTACACTCTGCCGCTCTTCAAGCTTACCAATGTGACTGTCAGCGGTAACCATGCAGTTGTCACAGGCACCTATGGCACCTATACGATTCATCTGGGAAGCGGTGTGATTCATAAGCAGGGCGGCGCCATGATTAATGTACTGCCGGTACACTCCCAGCATCGGGGCAAGCTGTTCCTGCCATTTGCTGATGATGACCCGAAGACGGCGGAAATCATGACGAAGATTCTCCTGTTTGCAGAGGATAAGAAGATTAAGGACCCGACGATTCTGGAGCAGATAAAGGGGTAGGTCAGGCAGGACAGTAAAGTGCCTGAACGGGTGAGGTATGACCATGAGAAACAGAACTGAAAAATATGGTGGTGATACTTGAAATAATTATTTACACATGGTATAGTAAGTATGGAGAAACGAAAAAATATTTCCAATATGACCACAAAAGTGAAAGCCAAAGAGGCGCGACTCTTTGGCTTTCTTGTCATTTGGGGCTGACCAGACCCAGGCTAGTTACCGGTTACTCTTCATCGTCTAACCATTTGCATGAGAAAGCTTGGAGGAAAATAGGGTGGAGAAAATATAGAGTGAGAGTAAGATGAAAAAGGTACTGTGAGTAGCTTTACATAGATAGAATTTGATGGTAAAATGCAAAATTAAGAGGGAAAAAGTAGAAATACGGAGGAAATTCTGAATTAGATAATAAGAGTTATTTAGTATAGAAATGGCTGCGAGTGAAAGAGGGAATTTGGGTCGCAGCTATGAAGAATGATTGAATTT